>JASHQV010000421.1 GCA_030038955.1 Solirubrobacteraceae bacterium | reverse complement strand
CTCGAGCGCGGCTTACTGGTCGGTGATGGTGGTGGTCTGTTGCATGGTGACGGCGGGCCACTGAGGTGACCTGGGGCAGGCGACCGGGCGTGGGCGTGATGCGTCGCAAGGTCTGTCCGGTCTGGCGTTCGGCGGCGCGGATCAGCAGCAGCGCGAGCCAGCAGATCAGCACATGGGCGGATGTGGTGCTTGAGGCGGTGAAAGACGGGGCGCAGCTCGAGGGTGTCCTTCAGATCGCGGAGCGCGCACTCGGCGTCGGGCTGCTGGCCGGCGCCGGCATGCTGCAGACGCTGACGCTCTAGCTCGTGCGCGCCAGGCATACCAAGCCCGACCCGATCCGCCGCGGGCAAGCGCCCTACCGACACGTCGCGCAAGAAGCCGAAGCCCCTGGCTGGTGCGCAGACGTGCCCGCCGTGTCGATATCATCGAGATAACACAAATTTGTGTTATCTCGATGATGCATGTACTATGTGCTCGTGCCATCGGATGCCGAGCTGACGTTCGCGGACCACGCTGGCCGGCTGTATGCGCGCCGGTATGGGTTCCCGCCGGTGGCCGGGCGTCTGCTCGGGTATCTGTCGGTGTGCGATCCGCCGGATCAGACGATCGCTGAGCTTGCCGAGGCGCTGCTGGCGAGCCGCAGCGCGATTGCGGGCGCACTCAAGAGCCTCGAGGTCACTGGGGTGGTGCGCCGTTCGCGGGCTGCGGGTGAGCGGATGGATCGGGTGTGGATCGATCTCAGCTCGCCGCAGGGGATGGACATCACCGAGTATCAGGAGCTGGGCGGGCTGGCGCGTGAGGGCCTGGAGGTGCTGGCCGACGCCTCGGCTGAGCGGCGGGCGGTGCTGTTGGAGACGGCGGCGTTCGCCGACTTTCTGGTCGAGCAGATGCCACGGCTTCAGCAGGAATGGGAGTCGCGGAGGGCTGCGCTGATCGCCTCGGGCGAGCTTCCCCAGCGACCCGAGCCGAAAGGCCGGCGATGAGCGGCGGGAGCGAGCCTGCGATCACGGTGATGGGTCTGTGCAAGTCCTTCGGTGAAACGACGGTGCTCGACGGCGTGGACTTCACGGTCACCGATGGCACAGTGTTCGCGCTGCTGGGGCCGAATGGTGCGGGCAAGACGACGATCGTGCGGATCCTGTCGACCCTGATCCCCGCCGACGCAGGCGAGGTGCGAGTCGCCGGCCATGACGTCCAGGGCGACGCTGATCGGGTTCGTGCAGCGATCGGGGTGACCGGGCAGTTCTCGGCCGTGGACGAGTTGCTGACCGGCGAGGAGAACCTGCGATTGATGGCCGATCTCCACCACCTCGGCCGCGATGCGGGGGCCGCGCGGGTCGCCGAGCTGCTTGAGCGGTTCGATCTCGTCGACGCCGCCCACAGGCCGGTATCGACCTACTCGGGTGGAATGTGCCGGCGGTTGGATCTCGCCATGACGCTGATCGGCTCGCCCCGGGTGATCTTCCTCGACGAGCCCACCACCGGTCTCGATCCCCGCAGCCGTCGCACGATGTGGGACAGCATCCACGGCCTGGTCGCCGGCGGCGTCGCGATCTTCCTCACCACCCAATACCTGGATGAGGCGGACGAGCTCGCTGACTGGATCGCGGTCCTCGACCACGGCCGGATCGTCGCCCAAGGTGGCGGCGATGAGCTGAAACGGCGCATCCCCGGCGGTCACGTCCGCTTGCAGTTCGCCACCCCGCAGGCGCTGCACGCCGCCGCGGACGTGATCGATGCCGGTTCATGTGATGATCAGAAGCTCGTCATCCAGATCCCCGGTGACGGCGGCGTCAGATCCCTGCGGAGGCTGCTGGCCAAGCTCGACGATGCCGATCTCGAGGTCGAGCAGCTGTCGATCCACACGCCGGACTTGGACGACGTGTTCTTCGCCGTCACCGGTCACGAGGCCACCGCCGAGGCTCCGACCTGATGGCCTCCGTTGCCTACGCGGTCGCCGACTCGACGACCCTGCTGCGGCGCAACCTGCGGCGGCTGCAGCGCTACCCGTCACTGACGCTGCTCCTCGTCGGGATGCCGATCGTCTTCCTGCTGCTGTTCGTGTACGTGTTCGGCGGCCAGCTCAGCAACGGCCTCAGCCGCGGGCTCACGAGTGGTCACAGCGGACGCGCCGGCTACCTCAACTACGTCACGCCGGGCATCATGCTGATGACAGTCGCGGCGGCCGTCCAGGGCACCGCGATCGTCGTCGCGATGGACATGACGGGCGGCATCATCGACCGGTTCCGGACGATGCCGATCGCGCACGCCGCGGTGCTCGCCGGCCACGTGATTGCCAGCCTGATCCAAACGCTGGTCAGCATCGCGGTTGTCCTCGGCGTGGCGCTCGCGCTCGGCTTCCGCCCGGCCGCCGGCCCGTTGCACTGGCTTGCAGCGGTCGGCCTGCTCGCGCTGTTCGCCTTCGCGCTGATCTGGCTGGCAACCGCGCTGGGGCTGGCCGCCAAGAGCGTCGAGACGGCCAGTAACACCCCGATGTTCCTGACACTGCTGCCGTTCCTCGGCAGCGGCTTCGTTCCCACCGCCACGATGCCGGCCGGTCTGCGCCAGTTCGCTGACTACCAGCCCTTCACGCCGGTCACGGAGACCCTGCGCGGGCTGCTCACCGGAACCCACATCGGCACCCAAGCCGTCGGAGCCGTCGCCTGGAGCGCCGGGATCGCGGCGCTGTCATACCTGTGGGCCACGCGTCTGTACAAGCAGCGCCAGCCGAGGTGATCGGGCCGGACGGTCCTGCGCCTTCGATGCCTCGGAGGTGCGCACCGAAGTGGCCGGGCTGCAGGAGGCAGCCTTATACTTGCCCGCATCCTCCTGGGACGTCGCTCGCCCAAGCTGATGCTGATCCGCCTCGGTTTGCTGGCCGTGCTACTCGTGGCAACGTTCGTGTTCCACATCAGGGGCACGACGCTTGTCGAGCTGCGAATCGCGCGGCTGGTGTTGCTGGTGGCGCTGGTTGGCGGCTTCGGACTGATCTCGCGTCGTCGCAGACGCGGCGTGGCCGGGAACCGCTCGGTCGATCGCCACATCTGACGCCGGCTGACGACCCATGCGGGCGACAGTATCCGGCCCGAGCGTGGCGCTGCACCGTTTGCCGACCAGGCGCGAGTCTCATCCGCGCTTGGTCGGTCTCATCCGCGCTTCGTCGGTCTCTCACCCTGCGGCAGGGGATGCTCGACGCAGTCATCGCGTCTCTCGGAGGGCCCACGCACACGGCATCGATCAGCTCCGGCGACCGCGGACCGATCGGATCGGACACTTGGGTGGTTCAACGCTGCGAATCGCAGCCAACGGCAAGCGCTGTGTGTCCGCTTCCGCCACAAGCAAGCCACCCGCCGCCACAAGCGCGGATCTGTCCGGGCCCACCGATGCGGTCCGAAGCGGTCACGAGCCCGTGGTGGCTCTCTCAGGCGTCGAGCAGCAGCAATGCCACCATCGAGTCGCTCACCAACGTGCCTCGCATCCTTTGCCACACGGGCATCTTGGAGTCGCCCGCGGACAGGCTCGCGATGCGAGCGCGGGCCGAATATCGACGGATAGTCTGGCGAATTTCGACCCGCGGGCGCCGCGGGCGTGATCACCGGGCCGATCACAGGATCAGCGTGTCCGGGCGGGAGCGCACGCCAACTTTGTTCGGCTACGTAGAGGCCGTCCGAGGCGGGTGGACGAGGTCCGCGGCGGTGAGGCCTTCCGGCGCATTCCCGGTTGGCTGCCGCGTCGCTGATCCGCTGCAGCAGACGCTTGGGCACGACTTCGTTGACGAGCCCGAGCGCCAGTGCGTCCTGTGCTTGCAGCTGCTGTTGGGTGCCGCGACGCAGCGGGCGCGGTCGACGCCTAGCGGGTCCTCGTAGATCGCGTGGAGGCCGTCGCCGGAACGATCCCGAATGCACCGTGGCATCCGGCACTGACAGGAGGACCGATATCTGCTCCGCTCCCGAACGCACCCGATCCTGACAGCAGCTAGCGTTTCGGGGCGATGAGCGGCCGCGGACCGGACACCTCTGCGCGCGCGGCGCCGCGGCATCCGGGCTCGCCCTCCCCCGCCACGGCGCTGCGCGGCCCGGGCTTGTCGTCCCCCACGCCACGGGTTGGGCTGCTGCTGCCGACGTTCGATCCGCTACGCGTCACCCGGCCACGCGATGTGGTCGCAACTGCCCGCGCGGCCGAAGCGCTCGGATTCGACGGCGTCTGGGTCGGAGACCACCTGTGCTCGCCGGCGCCGGTGCTCGACGCGCCGACCGTGCTGGCGGCCGCCGCGGTCGTCACCGAACGAGTCACGCTTGGGCTCAGCGTGATGCTGATGGGACTGCGCTCACCGGCGTGGACCGCCAAGCAGCTGGCGACGATCGACGCGCTGTCGGGAGGCCGGCTGCTGCTCGGGGTCGGCGTCGGGGGCGAGTTCCCGGAGGAGTTCGTCGCGGCCGGAGTGGCGATCCGTCAGCGTGGCCGGCGCCTCGACGAGCTGCTGACGCTGCTGCCAGACCTGTTGCAGGGACGGCCGGTGAGTCACCACGGTCGCGCCCTGCAGCTCGAGGTCCCGGCCCTGCAGCCCGCGATGCCGGCGATGCCGCCGCTGTTCGTCGGCGGCCGCAGCGAGGTGGCGCTGCGGCGCGCGGCACGATTCGGCGACGCGTGGCTGCCGATGTGGATGACGCCGGATGCGATCCGGGAGCGGTCCGAGCGGCTGGCTGAGCTCGCCCAGGAGCACGGCCGGCCGCGACCATCGCTGGCGCTGCTGATCGGCGTGCACGTCGACGACGAGCTGCAGCGCTCACGCGTCGAGGCGTCCGCCTACCTGCGGGGCCAGTACGGGATGCCGCTGGAGCGAGTCGAGCGCTGGAGCGCGCTCGGGGAGGTCGAGCGCGTCACCGAGCACCTGGCCGAGCACCTGACCGTCGGCGTCAGCGAGTTCGTGCTGATGCCGCTCGCCGCAGAGTCGCTGACGCAGGTGCAGCGACTCGCCGAGGTGCGCGAGCGACTGCTCGCCGCGGCTCCGGTCGTCGCGGTCGCCGCCGGCCCCAAGGCCGGCGGCGGCACCTGAGCAGGGCGCGGCCTCTCGATCCACAAACCCGCCCGCCGCGTGAGCGCCTCTCCTCCGCCGGCAGCAATATGCTGCGCCGATGCGTCTGCTCGTTGCCGGCGTTCCCGGCCCGCTCGAGGGCGAGATCCTGATCCCGCCCTCCAAGTACCACGCACACCGGGCGCTGATGCTCGCGGCGCTCGCGCCCGGCGAGAGCACGATCGTCGATCGCACGAGCGCGCGCCACGTCGGCTTCACGGTCACCGCGCTGCGGGCGCTGGGGACCGAGATCGTCGCCTCCGGTCGTGGCTGGCGCGTGCGCGGCGGCCGCTTCTCGCCGCGCGGTGACGTGGTGCCAGTCGGCAGCTCTGGCACGACCCTGTACTTCCTGCTGGGACTGGCCGCGCTCGGCGACCGGCCGGTCACGTTCGTCGGACAGCGGTACTTCCGCCATCGGCCGATCGGTCCGCTGCTGCGCGCACTGCGGCGGCTCGGGGTGCGGCTCGACTACGAGGGCCAGAGCCTGCCGGTGACCGTCCACCCCGGCCGGCCGCGCGGCGGCCACATCCGGATCGACGGGACCCTGTCGCAGTGGGTGTCGGGGCTGCTGATGCTGGCGCCGTTCGCCCGTGAGCCGACGACGATCGAGGTCAGCGGCGAGCTCAACGAGCGCCCGTACCTCGAGCTGACGCTGGAGTCGATGCGACAGTTCGGACTGCGTGTCGACGTCCGCGAGGACTGGCGCCAGTTCGAGATCCCTCCGGCGCAGCAACCCGTCGCCGCCGACGTGGTGCTCCCGCCCGACGTCGGCTCAATCGTGTTCGGTCTGGCGGCGTGTGCGCTGCACCCCTCGCGCGCGACGTTCCACAGCCACGTGCCGATCCACGGCCACCCCGAGGCGTCGGTGCTCGACGAGCTGCGCTCGGTCGGCGTGCCGATGCGGTTCGCCGCAGACGGTCGCTCGATCTCGATCGAGCACGACGGCACCCCGCCGGTCGCCGGCCGGCTCGACTGCCGCGACATCCCGGACATGGTGCCGGTCCTGTCGACGCTCGCCAGTCGCGCGCGCGGGCGCACCGTGCTCTCGCACGTGTCGCACGTCCGCCTCAAGGAGTCCGATCGGGTCGCGGCGATGCTGCAGCTGCGGAAGATGGGCGCACACGTCGAGTTCGACGGCAACGACCTCGAGTTCGAGGGCGTCGAGCGGCTGCACGCGGCGTCGATGTCCTCGTTCAACGACCATCGCATCCTGATGGCGCTGGCGGTCGCTGGATCCTGCGCGAGTGGCGTCACAGAGCTCTCCTACCCGAACGCCTACAAGATCTCCTACCCCGAGTTCGTCGACCACATGAACGCGCTCGGGGTGCCGGTCGCGGTCAGCCGCCGGGTTCCGAACACGGTCGAGGACGCGCTGTAGATGCCGGTCGCCGGCGTCGCGGGCGGGGGCGCGGCCGGGGGCGGGCCGCTGATCCTCGACGACCTCGACCGGCACGCGCGCGAGCGCCCGCACGAGCCAGCGGTGATCGAGCTCGGCGCCGAGGGTGACGTTCGCCAGCTCGACTGGGCGGGGCTCGCGGCCGATGTCGCGCGCGCCGCCGCCGTGCTGCTGTCGCTCGGCGTGGCCCCGGGCGAAGCGGTCGCCTACCAGCTGCCCAACCGGATCGAGTTCGTCACGCTGTCGCTGGCGGCACTGCGAGTCGGGGCCGTGTGCGAGCCGCTGATGCCGATCTTCCGCGAGCGCGAGCTGCGCTTCATGCTGGACCAGAGCGCCGCCCGGGTGCTGGTGGTTCCGGCTCGCTTCCGCGGCCATGATCATCTGCAGATGGCGCTCGGCTTGCGGGCCGAGCGCCCCCAGCTACGGCACGTCGTCGTGCTCGGTGGTTCCGGCGACGGCGCCGCGGCGCTTTGCTACGAGCAGGCGATCGCCGCCGCCCAGCCGGATCTCGCCGCGCTTGCCGCCCGCCGACCGGGGCCGGAGCGCACCGCCCAGCTGCTGTTCACGTCGGGCACGTCGGGCGAGCCGAAGGGGGTGCTGCACCGCCACGACGTGCTGATGCGCGCCGCCGCGGCGCACATCCGCCACTTCGGGCTGTCCGGCAGCGACGTCGTGTACGTGCCGTCACCGCTGGGGCACCAGACCGGCTTCCTGTACGGGATGTGGATCGCGGTGGCACTCGGCGCTCCCCAGGTGCTGCAGGAGGTGTGGAGCGCTGACACCGGGTTCGACGCGATCCGACGCTTCGGCGTCACCTTCGTGCAGGCCGCAACCCCGTTCCTCGCGGACCTCACCCGCGTCGCCCGCGAACGCGACACGGCACCGGCGACGTTGCGAACGTTCGTCGCCACCGGCGCGGCGATCCCCCGCGAGCTGGCGCGCGAGGCACGGGCAACGCTCGAGGCCGAGGTCGGCGGTGCCTGGGGCACGACCGAGAGCTGCCTCGGCACCGCGTTCGTCCCCGGCGAGGAGCCGGAGCGCGCGTGGAGCACCGACGGGCGGCCGCTGGACAACGTCTCGGTCCGGATCGTCGACGATCACGACCGTCCGCTGCCACCCGGCAGCGAGGGACACTTCCAGGTGCTGACGGACTGCCTGTTCGAGGGCTACCTGGAGCGTCCGGCGGCGACCGCCGAGGCGCTCACCGCCGATGGCTTCTACCGCACCGGCGACCTCGCCCGGCTCGACGCCGACGGCTACGTGCGGATCACCGGCCGCGTCAAGGACGTGATCAACCGTGGCGGCGAGAAGGTACCGGTGGCCGAGATCGAGCAGCTTCTTTACGCGCACCCAGCGGTGCGCGAGGTGGCGATCGTGGCGATGCCCGACGACCGTCTCGGCGAGCGGGCATGCGCGTTCGTGGTCCCGGCCGATGGCGCCGAGCTGGAGTTCGATGCGATGCAGGCATATCTTCGTGCGAGCGACGTGTCGAAGACGTACTGGCCCGAGCGACTCGAGCTGGTGGACGCCCTCCCACGAACCTCCTCGGGCAAGATCCAGAAGTACGTGCTGCGGAAGCTGGCGACGGGGCCGGTCCGCGAACCTGGCGGCGAACGCACCGGCGAGCGTGCGCGCGGAGACGCGCGCGGAAAGGCGATGAGCAGATGACGACCACCGCACCGACCGGAGGGCGGCCCGTGGACGAGTCCGAGATCGCGGCGCTGCGGAGCGAGATCCGCGCGTACGTCGACGACGAGGGCGAGGTCTGGTCGGAGCTGATCGAGCGCGAGCACCGCGTGCCCGCAGAGCTGTGGGACGAGCTGCGCGACCGCGGCTATCTGCGGCTGGCGGCGCCGACTCAGTACGGCGGCCGCGGGCTGCCGTTCGCGCGCTACCTGGAGCTGCTCGAGATCTTCTCGCGGTCGCACGGCTCGCTGCGGATGATCGTCCACGTCGCCAACGGCATCTGGCGCGCGCTGGAGCCGTACGCCGACGACGAGCAGCGCGAGCGGTTCGTGGCCGCCCAGATCCGCACCGACAT
>JASHQV010000420.1 GCA_030038955.1 Solirubrobacteraceae bacterium | reverse complement strand
CACCCGCTGATCCTGCGCGGCGACGAGACGCAACTGTCGCGGGGCGAGTCGCCCGGCGACACCGCTCGGGTGCTGTCCCGGCACGTGGCCGCGATCGGGATCCGCACCGGTCCGCACGAGACGGCTGAGCAGCTCGCCCAGGAGGCGACCGTGCCGGTGATCAACATGCTCACCGCCAGTCACCATCCGTGCCAGGTGGTCGCGGACCTGATGACGATGCAGGAGGCCCTCGGAGGCCTGGACGGGTTGAAGCTGGCCTACGTCGGAGACGGCAACAACGTCGCACGCTCGCTGGCGATCCTCGGCGCCCGGGCGGGCGTGCAGGTGACGGTGGCGGCGCCGCCGGGGTATCAGCTCGAGCCGCTGGCGGGCGCCGAGCTGACCGACGATCCGGCCCGTGCGGTCGACGGCGCCGACGCGGTGTACACGGACGTGTGGGTGAGCATGGGCGATGACCCGGCGAGTGCCAATGCGCGCCGGGCGGCGCTCGCTCGCTATCGCGTCGACGAGACGCTGCTGGCGGGGGCGCCCGACCACGCGATCGTCCTCCACTGCCTGCCCGCGCACGCCGGCGAGGAGATCTCCGCGGCCGTCCTGTACGGCCCGCGCCAGCGGATCTGGGATCAGGCGGAGAATCGCCGCCATGCCCAGAAGGCGCTCCTCGAGCGCCTGGTCGCGGCCGTCTGAAGACGGACCGCGCCGCTGTCTGAAGACTGACCGAATTGCACGGTGCCGTCGCTGCAGCGGTAGATTTGTGCAGGAGAGGAGAGCAGGTGTTGTATGTCTGCAGGTGAGCGGGTGCTGTATGCCCGCGGTGAGCAGGTCCCGGATGTCCGCGGTTGACGGCGCCGCGACGGCGGCTGGCGCCGGCGATCATGAGCGGCTGCCGATCGACAACTACGACGAGCTGACGGTTGCGAAGATCCTGCCGCTGTTGGAGCGGTTGACGCCCGCTGAGCTGCGGCGCGTGCACGAATACGAGCGTCGCCACGCCAATCGGGTGGCGGTCCTCGAGGCGACCCGGCGGGGGCTGGACTGATCTCGAGCGCGCCTCCGGCCCGGAAAGCTCGCCGAGATCACCGAGCTAGCTGGACCGAGATCAGGGAGCCAGCTGGAGATAGAGGGACCGGGCCGCAGCGCTCACGCTCGCGGCGGAGCCGTCTCCTCCGCGGCTGATCGCGACGAAGTAGTTGCCCCTCGTGAACACCACTTCGACATGCGGAGGCGGTGCCGTGAAGACGAAGCCGGAGGCATTCGGGATGCCGGCAACGTGGAAGCTGCTCGGCCGTAGCCCTCCCTGGACCCGGTGCTGGAGCTGGGAGGTCTGCATCCGAAGCGTGTCCTGCGCGCCGGCAGGCGTGCCGAACTGGTCCGCCACCGATGAGCCGGTGGTCTGGTCTCCGTGGAGCGACTCGCGCAGCCCTTGGACGAAGTGGTCCTCGATCAGCAGGCGCTCGGCCGCGGCGGCGCCGGCGGATGAGCGGCCCTGCAGCGCGACCCAGCTGACCGCGGTGTGGGCACCGACGACGCTGGTGACGAAGAGGCCCTTCAGTTGATCTTCGCTCAACACGGCACGACCGATTCCAGTCGGCCCGCTACCGGCGGCGATGGTGACGGTCGATGAGCCCTCGCGATGGGCGGCGCCGCTCTGATGCGCAGCGCGTCCGCTACCGCCGCATGCGGCGACCCCAACCGCGACAACGATGCCGACGACAGCTGTGCGAATCACTGACAAGGGAGCACCCCGTTGGCTTCGTGGTGAGAACATGCCAGCTCTATCGTCGGGGGTGGAAGCTCTAGGCCGTTGAGCGCGCCGTCGACGGATAACGCTGTCTCGGGCCAGAGCGCCCGGACTACTCTAACTCTCAGTGGATCCCGCCCCACCACTCGCCGGCCGCCCCCACCGCGGCGAGCAGCTGGAGCTGAGCGTCGAGTCGCTGGCGTTCGGCGGCGCTGGCGTCGCCCGCCGGGACGGCTACGTGGTGTTCGTCGACGGCGCAGTGCCGGGTGACACCGTCCGCGCCGTGGTCGGCAGGAGCAAGCGCGGCTATGCCGAGGCGCGCGCGATCGAGATCCTGCGTCCGAGCGCCGAGCGGCTCGCTCCGCTCGCTGACCATCCCGGGGCGCCGTGGCAGGTGCTGCCGTACGAGCGTCAGCTGCAGATCAAGCAGCAGCAGGTCGATGACGCGCTCCGTCGCCTCGGCCACCTCGACGGCTACGAGCTCGAGCCGATCCTCGCCGCGACGCAGCCGTGGCGCTACCGCAACAAGCTCGAGTACTCGTTCGGCGCCGATCCCGACGGCCGTCTCATATGCGGCTTCCACGCCCCCGGCAGGTGGGAGACGATCGTCGAGGTCGGCGACTGCCTGCTGGCTTCGGAGCGCTCCAACGAGGCCCGGGATGAGGTGGTGCGGTGGTGCCGTGCGGTGGGGCTTGAGCCGTTCGACCGCCGCTCCCACGAGGGCTTCGTGCGCAACCTCGTGGTCCGCGAGGGACGGCGCACGGGCGACCTCCAGGTCCGCCTCGTGACGGCTCCCGCTTCGCGCGTCTATCGCCGGACCACGCCGGAGATCGCTGGCGCCGCTGCTGCTGTTCCCCAGCTGGACACCGAGGCGCTGATCGCCGCCGCCCGCTCTGCCCAGGGACTGCTGTGGACGCAGCTCGACAGCCCCGCGGAGATCACCTCGGGTGGGCAGACCGAGCTGCTGTCGGGCAGCGATCGCCTCGAGGAGGAGATCGGCGGTCTGCGCGTGCGCATCTCCGACGAGGCGTTCTTCCAGACCAACACCGAGATGGCCGAGCGCCTGTACGCGGTCGCGATCGAGTATGCCCAGCTGACCGGGTTCGAGCGGGTCTACGACCTGTACTGCGGGATCGGCACGATTGGCTTGCTGATGTCCCCCCGCGCGGCCGAGCTGTGGGGTCTCGAGATCTTTGAGGAGGCGATCGCTGACGCGATCGCCAACGCGCGGGCGAACGAGATCGACAACGCCCGCTTCTTCGCTGGCGATGTGCGCCTGGCGCTGGCGGAGCTGGTGGAGCGGGCGGGGCGTCCCGATGTGCTCGTGGTCGACCCGCCGCGGGCCGGGCTCTCGCGGAAGGTGGTGCGGCGGATGATCGAGGCGGCGCCGCGGCGAATCGTGTACGTCTCGTGCAACCCGACGACGCTTGCGCCCAACGCCGCCCAGCTGGTCGAAGCCGGATATGCGCTGGGCAAGGTGCGCCCCGTCGACATGTTCCCGCAGACCCCGCACGTCGAGTGCGTCGCCCAGTTCGAGCGGTCCCCGCAGCCGGCGCGGCCCCGGCGGCCCGAGCGGCCCGAGCAGCCCCGGCAGCCCCGGCGGCCCACGCAGCCCGACCCGCACGATTAGGGTAGGGACGGTGCGAGCGGTCACGATCACCGGCGAGAACCAGTTCGAGCTGCGCGAGCACCCTGATCCCGTGCCGGGCGCGGGCGAGGTGCTGGTCCAGGTGCGCGCCGCCGGGCTCAACGCCGCCGACCTGCACCAGCTCGCCG
>JASHQV010000419.1 GCA_030038955.1 Solirubrobacteraceae bacterium | reverse complement strand
TGACCCTCCATTACGCAACGGCAGTTGCCGCGAAGGCATAATCTGCGGGAAACTACCGATAAGGGTGGGAGTGAGTACGGATCGTGAGAGTGGGCTGATTAGGGTGGCGGGCGACCACGACCGCAAGATCCGCATTGTCCTGGCAGACGACCACCGCGTGGTGCGCGCTGGGCTGCGCCTGCTGCTCGACAGCGAGCCCGACTTCGAGGTGGTTGCCGAGGCCGGCGACGTGTCCGAGAGCCTGCGCAAGCTCGCTGCCTTCCATCCGGACGTGCTGATCCTCGACCTGAGCATGCCGGGCGAATCGAGCCTGGCGGCGATTCCACGAATTCGCGCCGACGAGCCGGGCACGCAGATCGTCGTGTTGACGATGCAGAACGACCCCGCGTTCGCCCGGGATGCGCTGCGGGCCGGGGCGATCGCTTACGTGCTCAAGGAGGCGGCCGACGACGAGCTCGTGCGGGCCGTGCGCCACGCCGCCGATGGGCTCACCTATCTCAACCCGGTGCTCGGCGCGCGCCTGGCCGCCGCCGACCCCGACGGTCGCGCCCGTCCCGACATGCTCAGCGCCCGCGAGCTGCAGGTCCTGCGCCTGATCGCGCAGGGCCATACGAACAACGAGATCGCGGCGCGGCTGTTCCTCAGCGTCCGCACGATCGAGTCCCATCGCGCCCACATCCAGCGCAAGACCGGACGCACGAGCCGCGCCGACCTGGTCGCCTACGCGCAGCAGCACGAGCTGCTGTGATCGCCGCGGCGGCGAGTTGATCCGCTCCCGGACGCTCGCTCGCCGCGAGTAGGCTTGGCGAGCGCTGCCGCTCGGCGTGCGGTGGCGAGGACCGAACGCGATGGCGACCTGCGAGAGCTGTGGCAGCACGAGCCCGGACGAGTTCCGGTTCTGCCCGGCCTGCGGGGCGGCGCTGGCTGAGCCAGCGCCGCCCCGCCAATCCCGCAAGATCGTCACCGCCTTGTTCTGCGACGTAACCGGCTCGACGGCGCTCGGCGAGCAGCTCGACCCCGAGGTGCTGCGCGGCGTGATCAACCGCTACTTCCGGGAGATTCGCGGGATCATCGAGCGCCACGGCGGCACGATCGAGAAGTTCATCGGCGACGCCGTGATGGCGGTGTTCGGGATCCCGCGCGTGCAGGAGGACGACGCGCTACGGGCGGTGCGGGCGGCGGTCGAGATCCGCGAGCGGCTGCCCGCGGTCGCCGCGGAGGTGGGCGTCGAGCTGCGCTTCCGCACCGGCGTCAACACCGGGCCGGTGCTGGCGGGGGAGGGCGAGAACGTCGCGATCGGCGACGCGGTCAACGTCGCGGCGCGCTTTCAGCAGGCGGCGGCGCCCGGTGAGATCGTGCTCGGCTCGGAGACGCTCGAGCTGGTCCGCGACGCGGTCGCGGTCGAGCCGCTGCAGCCGCTCGAGCTGAAGGGCAAGTCCGAGCCGGTCGCCGCCTACCGGGTGATCAGCATCGATCCGGCGGCGCCCGGGCTGGCGCGCCACCTCGACGCGCCGCTGGTCGGGCGCGAGCGCGAGCTCGAGCTGCTCGAGGAGGCGTGGGCGCGCACGGTCCGCGAGCGGGGCTGCCACCTGTTCACGATGCTGGGGATGGCGGGAGTCGGCAAGTCGCGTCTCGTCGCCGAGCTGACCTCCCGCATCGGCGGCGCCGCGACGATCCTCCGCGGGCGCTGCCTCAGCTACGGCGAGGCGATCACCTTCTGGCCTCTCGCCGAGGCGCTGCTGGCTGCCGGTGCCGCCGCGGAGCCGCTGCGGCAGCGGCTCGACTCGGGGTCCGCGGTGGCCCCCGAGGAGCTCTTCTGGGAGACCCGCCGGCTGCTGGAGTCGCTGGCCACCGAGCGGCCGCTGATCCTCCATATCGACGATCTGCAGTGGGCCGAGCCGATGCTGCTGGACCTGCTCGACCACGTCGTCGACATCTCCCGCGGCGCGCCGATCCTGGTGCTCTGCACGGCGCGGCCGGAGCTGCTCGACAGCCGGCCGGCGTGGGCGGGAGGCAAGCTCAACGCCACGACCGTGCTGCTCGAGCCGCTCGACGTCGGCGACAGCGAGCGCCTGCTCGACCAGCTCGGCGACGGGCTCGACGCGGAGGCGCGGGAGCGGGTGATCGCAGCCAGCGACGGCAACCCGCTGTTCCTCGAGGAGATGGTCGCGCTCGCGCGCGAGCATGGGACGGAGACCGTCCCCGGCACGATCCAGGCGCTGCTGGCGGCCCGTCTCGAGCGGCTCGACGACGAGGAGCGCGAGCTGCTCGAGCGCGGCGCCGTCGAGGGCGAGGTGTTCCACCGGCTGGCGCTCCAGGCGTTGGCCGGGCAGCGGCTGTCGACCGAGCTCGAGCTGCGGCTCGGGCGGCTCGTGCGCAAGGAGCTGATCCGCCCGCACCCGGCGACGTTCCCGAACGACGAGGCGTTCCGCTTCCGCCACCTGCTGATTCGCGACGCCGCCTACGACGCGCTGCCGAAGGCGACTCGGGCGGAGTTGCACGAGCGCTTCGCGCGGTGGCTGGTCGAGCATGGCGGCGAGCTCGCGGAGCTCGACGAGATCGCGGGCTGGCACTTCGAGCAGGCGGCTCGCTACCGCTCGGAGCTCGGCCGCCCTGATGACCCGGAGCTGGCCGGGCTCGCGGGCGAGCACCTGTACGCCGCCGGCGTGCGGGCGTATCGGCGCAGCGACGCGGCGGCTGCGCGCTCGCTGCTGGAGCGGGCGTATCAGCTGGCGGTCGCCGGTGGTCTGCTGCGCGCACGGGCGGCGGCGGAGCTGGTCGCGCTCAACCTCCGATCCGGTGAGTTCGATCGCATCGAGGAGCTGCTTCCCGACGCCGAATCGCACCCGGAGACGGCGCCGTCGGCCGCGATCAGCCGGATCGACTGGGAGCTGATGCTCCGGCCGCAGGGGGCTGCCCAGCGAATGGACGAGGCCGTCCCACGGTTGCTGGAGCAGCTCACCGAGGCGGGCGACCTCCGTGAGCTCGTCCGGTGCCACCTGCTGCTCGCCCAGCGGCACTGGCTGGCCTCGCAGGCGGCACCCACGGCCGAGCACGCACGGCTGGCGGCCGAGTTCGCGCTGCGCGCCGAGGATGAGGGACTGTGGGCCGAGGCGATCATTCGCTACACGCTGCCACTGGCGTACACCGAGGTCGGGGTCGATTCCTTCAGGCGGGAGATAGACGCGATCGAGCGCCAGCAAGCTGGCCCAGTGGTGAGGGCCGTCGTCGAAGTGATGCGGGCCGAGCTCGACCTCTGGGAGGCAGACATCGAGTCCGCGCGACGCCGCGCACGCGCGGCTCGGGAAGCGTTCCGCGAGCTGGGGATGGTCGTGCCGCAGGGCGGCAGCCTGCAGATGCTCGTCCGCGTCGAGCGCGCGGCCGGCGATCTCAGCGCCGCACTGGCGATCACCGAGGAGTGCGACGGGCTGATTGCATCTGCGGCCAGCTTCCGCTCGACAACCCAGGCCATGATCGCTCGGCTCCAGGCGCTGCTCGGCAATCTCGATGAGGCTGGGGTGGCGCTGGAGCAGGCGGAGACGCTCAGCGCGACCGAGGACGTGATGAACTTCGCGATGACGCACGCGGTGCGGGCGCGGCTGGCGCTGCGCGACGGCGATGCCGAGGCGGCCGAGCGGTGGGGGCGCAGCGCCGTCGAGTTCGCCTTCCGCACCGACTTCTACTGGAGCCGCGCAGAGGCGCTGCTGGAGTTGGCCTACGTGCTCGGTGAGCTGGGTCGACCGACGGAGGCCGCCGAGGAGGTCCGCCGCGCGCACGAGATCTATGAGCGCAAGGGGCATCGGGTCGGGCTCGCCACGACCGAGGCACTGCTGGTGCAGCTTGGCGCCCAGGCTCGAGACGGCTGACTACGGGACGCTGACCCGGGACGGCCTGTGTCCACCGTCCTCGAGGATAAGTCGGTTGACGACCCATCGGTGCTTCCCGATCTGACGACTGCGGGTGAAGCCGTGGCGTTCGAACATCGCCACGGTTCCGTTGAACAGGAACGATCCCGAGGTCTTTCGGTCGCTCGTGTCCTCGGGATAGCTCTCGACCGTGCCTCCGCCGAGCCGCGCAATCTCCGCAAGCGCGCCGGCGAGTGCAGCGTCGGCAACCCCGCGATGCCGATTGGCTCGTCCGACGAAGAAGCAGGTGATCCGCCAATCGGGCAGCTCCCGCAGCCCCTCGCGATACGCCTTCTGGTGCTTGATGCGCGGAAGCTCCTCGGGCGAGCCGAACTGGCACCACCCGACGCACCGGTGATCGTCGAAGACGAGCACGGCGTGGGCTCGACCCGCGCGCACTCGAGCTTTCTTCAGCGCGCGCCGTTGCTCTGGCGTGTGCGCCTGTGGGCGTCCTTCCTCGTGGAAGCCCAGGCACCAACAGCCATTCCAGACGCCGTGGTGATCCTCGGCCAACCGAGCAAAGTCAGACCACGTGGTCAGGTCGAGCGGCTTCGTCGAGAACGACATCGTCTGAGTATGAAGCCGGGTTGCGCGAAGCTGGGTCCGCTCCCGGGCCCGGTTGTTGGCCGATCAGAGCCTCGGCCCTCTCAGCCCTGTCGCGATCCACCCGCGCCGGCGAGCTCGTCGCGCCGCTCCGGCAACGACGCCGACTTCGGCACCGGCACCAGGTAGGTCCCAGCCCGCGCGACCGTCGCCTGGAGCTTCCCCTTGCGCTTGACCCAGGTTACGTCGGCGACGCGGTAGCGGAGCAGCGCGTCCCACGTCTGCGCGTCGATGCTGCCGGTCACGGGCAGCCCGTGCGCGCTCTGGAAGTCCTCGACCGCGGTCGTCGTCTGCGCGTCGTAGTCGCCGTCGATCGTCACCGCGTCGCCGGCCGTGATCAGGTGCTCCTGGGCCCACACCACCCAGTCGCCCTCGCTCCCCGGGCCGACGGTCACCGCCGCCCGCTGTGCGACGAACCCGCGGATCCTGCCCACCGGCTGTGCCATCGCCCGCCACTGCGCCGCTCCCGCCGACTGCCAGTCCCACCAGCTGGTGCCGCTTGCCTTGTAGTACCGCGAGATCGCCCGGAACCGTCGGATCTGGCTGGACGGCGGGAACCCATACAGCTGACCCAGCGGCGCGATCG
>JASHQV010000418.1 GCA_030038955.1 Solirubrobacteraceae bacterium | reverse complement strand
GAGATCGAGAAGGCGCACCCAGACGTGTTCAACATCCTCCTGCAGATCCTCGAGGACGGGCGCTTGACCGACGCCCAGGGAAGGACCGTCGACTTCCGCCACACGATCGTGATCATGACCTCGAACATCGGCGCCTCGGAGATCTCGAAGAACTTCCAGATCGGCTTCTCCACCTCCGAGGACGAGACCGGGATCAGTTACGAGGACATGAAGAACCGGATCATGGGCGAGCTCAAGCGCGTCTTCCGGCCCGAGTTCATCAACCGGATCGACGACGTGATCGTCTTCCACAAGCTGAGCAAGGACGAGATCAAGGAGATCGTCGAGCTGCTGCTGCGGCGGATCCGCGAGTCGATGGCCGAGCGCGAGCTGCAGCTCGAGCTGTCCGACCCGGCCAAGGACCTGCTGGTGGAGAAGGGCTGGGATCCGGCGATGGGCGCCCGCCCGCTGCGGCGCGCGATCCAGCGCTACATCGAGGATCCGCTGGCCGACTTCGTCCTGCGCTCGCAGGTGCCGGAAGGCTCGACCGTGCTGGTCGAGCGGGCCGACGAGGAGGACGTGGCGTCCGGCGAGCTCGAGGTCAAGCTGTCCGTCGTCGAGCCGGTGCCGAAGCCGACGCCGGTGGGCGTCGGCGCCGAGGGCGGCGAGCATCCCGACGAGGAGAGCGCCGGGGCCGAGGAGCCGGATGCCCCCGCCGGCGACAGCCCGGAGCAGTAGCGCGGTTCAGGCGGTCGCCAGGAGGTGACGCACATAATGCTGCTATGCGCAGCATTATGTGCGTCAGGCCCGTAGCGGCTGCTCGCTCCGGTCTTTCACCTCAGGCGATGAACGCCCAGGTTGCGAACTCGAACGAGTAGAACGCCAGCAGCGCGCCGCCGATCAGCACCGCCGGCCGCAGCAGCCGGCGCTCGCTCAGCCACGCGCCCGCGACCATCCACAGCGGGAAGATCGTCAGGCAGTAGCGGTCGACTGCATCGAGCGGTTGGATGCGCGTGTCGCTGGACAGCACGAACAGCAGCGCCAGCAGCGCGTAGACGCCATACGCCGGCGGCAGCCGCCGGAACGCCAGCACCAGCGCGAGCACCGCGGCGGCCAGCACCAGCATCAGCACGACGCTGTCGAACGCGGGCGACAGTGGCCCGGACAGCGATGGCGCGATCGGGCGGGTCCCGCCCAGCGTCGCATCGAGACCGTGACCGAACGCCTTGGCTGCGGCCACCAGCGTCACTAGCGGGCCACCGAAGTGGCGGGCGCGCTGCTGGTTCAGGTACGGCGCCAGCCAGCCGTAGCCGCGGACGTGCATGTACGTCATCAGCCCGGCAAGCGCCGCCGGCGCCGGCAGCAGCCACGCCATCTGCGCGTGCAGGCGCCGATAGCGCTTGAGCTGCCACAGCGCAATCGGCACGAGCAGCAGGATCCCGGTGACCCGCGTCAGCGCGGCCACGGCGACGAGCACGCCGGCGAGCGCCCAGCGCTCTCGGCGGGCGGCATAGACGGCGCCGAGCGACAGCGCGAGGAACAGCGACTCGGTGTAGATCGCCGTGAAGAACAGCGACACCGGCGCGAACGCCAGCAGCAGCACGGCGGCGTCAGCGGCCGCCCGGCCGAGCTCGAGCTCGGTCAGGCGGTGCAGCAGCCACAGGCCGACACCGAAGCAGGCGAAGCTGATCACGACGCCGGCGATCACGTCGGCGCCGATGGTCCCGTCGTGGGGGGCGATCGCCCCGCCGAGCGGGGCGATCGCCCCCCCGAGGCCGGCAATCGCCAGCGGATAGGCGGGGAAGAAGATCGTCGTCGCCGTGTGCGCGTAGCCGTCGCGGGCGATGCTCAGGTACCCGAGCGCGTCCCACCGCAGCACCGGCGCGAGCAGCACGTTCCCGACCGGACCGAAGCTCTGGGTGATCCGGGTCGGATCGACGCTGCGCCAGCCGGACACGCGGCCGCCCCACTCGGCGCCGGCGGCGCCGGCGAGCCACACGATCACGCGCGAGACCACCACCAGGCCGGCGAGCGCGCGGGCGCTGAGCAGACCCGTGTGGCGCCGCGACCGCCAGCGCGGCGCAAGCGATGAGTAGGTGGTCACCGCGGACATCAGTGAGCAGATCCCGCTGGCTGTATCGGCGGCGGCGGGCGGGCGCTTGAGCGGCCGCCCGCCGCCCGCCTGTGGATGCAAACGTCGCTATAGCGACGTTTGCATCCACAGGTCAGGAGCCCACAGCCGATTCTGACGTCTGCGGTCCGGCGTAGCCTCGCCCACGATGCCGAGAGCCACCTCCGCCTACGTCTGCTCTGCCTGCGGACACGAGACGCCCCGCTGGGCCGGTCAGTGCCCCGGCTGCGGCGAGTGGAACACGCTGGTCGAGCAGCTGCGTCCGCGCTCGTCGCGGACGGCCGGCGCTGGTGCCGGCCCCAAGGCCGGCACCAGCGCCGTCACCCCAATCCCGCTCGGCCAGGTCGAGGCCGAGGAGCACGAGCGCCTACGCACCGGCATCGGCGAGCTCGACAACGTGCTCGGCGGGGGCCTCGTGCCGGGCTCGCTGGT
>JASHQV010000417.1 GCA_030038955.1 Solirubrobacteraceae bacterium | reverse complement strand
TTGAAGCCGTGTCCGGAGCCGCCGCCCATAATCCATACTGCGTCTTCATCGGGCAGCGGTCCGATGGCAAAGTTGGCGTCTGGCGTCATCTCATAGTGCATTATCTGCGCCCGCAGGAGACCGACGCTCGCGAGCGGTGGAAACCGGGACGCGAGGTACTGACGCGTCTCGGCAACCATGTCTAGCTCGAATTCGCGTGGCTCGTCAAGTTCGACGCGCCGGCTCCTTGCTTCGGTCTGGGCCTTGAAGCCCAGGCCATCCATGTCTGGCATACCATATACGTTGGCGGACTCGTCGACCCATGCCGGCACCTCGCGCCAGCCAGGCTCGACATCCCAATACAATGCCATCTGTCGAGTCGCGGTGACTGGCACCCAGTCCGGGAAGAGCTCGCCGAGCCAGGCTCCACATGCCCAGATCACCCTGTCAGCCGAAAGCTCTGTGTGATCCACAACGACGCCATTGCTGGTGGGCCGCGCGGTGCCTCGCATAAACTGGGCACCATGATGAAGTGCTTTTCGCACAAGCGCGTGAACGCAATCAGTTGCTCTGAGCACACCCGCCTGGGGCTCAAGCAGTCCATATGCGAGGTCGTCAACGCTGATAGCCGGGAAGAGTGACTCCAGCTGAGCATGTGACAATCGCTCGCAGCGCGGACCGACCGTTTGCATGGTCCGCTCGGCAAGCTCCGCGTAGTTTCCCTGCCTGCCCACGAGCCAAACCATGCCCGTCTCAACCAGAAGCTCGTGGCCATCCTCCGCTCCAAGGTCGCGCCAGAGCGCTCGCGCCCGCCACGCCGATCTCGTATACCACTCCACCATCTCGGGCTCTCCGGTGTGGCCGAATCGAAGCAGCCTCGAGGCATCTCCTGAACTAGAGCGGGAATTGGCAGCTCCAAATCGTTCGATCAGCGTGACCCGCCAACCACGTGCACTTAGCTCGCTCGCCGCGGCCGCACCAAAGACCCCAGCGCCGACAACTATTGCTGAGGCATGATCGCCCGATTGTGACATTGTCAGCCCGACTCCGTGGTCGGGCTGGCCATCGGCGCGACGAGCAAGGCTCGGCTATGCGAGCTGTCCATACCATCAAGCTGTGTCACATCGATCATGATATAGGAGATAGCCAGACGCTTCCCGATCGAACGTAGTGCCAAGCCAGGCTCTCAGGCCAGGACCCTCCTGGAGCACGCGGCCCGCCTATAGGACCTTCTTGAGAAATGCCCTGGTACGCTCCTGCTTCGGATGGTCGATGACGTCGGCAGGCGGTCCGACCTCGACGACCATCCCGCCGTCCATGAACACCACGGTGTCGGCGACCTCGCGTGCAAAGCCCACCTCGTGTGTGACCACGATCATCGTCATCCCCTGGTGAGCGAGCTGGCGCATCGCCTCGAGTACGTCCCCGACGAGCTCGGGATCGAGCGCTGAGGTTGGTTCGTCAAACAGCATCAGCTTGGGCTGCATCGCGAGCGCCCGCGCAATCGCAACTCGTTGCTGCTGACCGCCCGACAGGGCCACGGGATAGCTATTGACCTGGTCAGCGAGACCGACCTGGCTCAGGAGCTCCTGCGCCCGCTTGCGAGCTTCGTCGCGTTTGATGCCGAGCACCCGAACCGGGGCGAGAACGACGTTGTCGAGTGCGGTCATGTGCGAGAAGAGGTTGAAGTGCTGGAAGACCATCCCGATCTCGGCACGTTTGCGAACGACGTCCCGCTCTCGCAGCTCGTGCAGTTTCCCGGCCGATTCACGGTAACCGACCAGCTCGCCGTCGACGTAGATCCGTCCGGCGTTGATTTTCTCAAGGTGGTTGATGCAGCGCAGGAATGTCGTCTTGCCCGAGCCCGAGGGGCCGAGCATGCACATGACCTCGCCGCGCTCGACCTCCAGGTCGATCCCCCTGAGCACCGGTAGTCGGCCGAAGCGCTTGTGCACGTCCTTGGCTTTGACCATCGCCGTCACTGACTCAGCTCCCCCGCGTTGACGCCGCCGCGCCTCAGTGCGAGCCAACGCGACGCCATCGTGGTCTGCTCCACGCGTGAGAACCCACGGCCGTACCGAAGCTCGATGAAGTGTTGGCCGACGTACGCAACGCTGGTCATCACCAGATACCAGATGCTGGCCACGATCAGCAGGGGGATCGTCTCGTAGTTGGCACCATAGATCTGCGACGTCTCGTAGAACAGCTCCGCGTAGCCGATGACGTACACCAGCGAAGTGTTCTTGAGCATCGAGATCGTCTCGTTACCGGTCGGAGGCATGATCACGCGCATGGCCTGTGGCAAGACGACATGACGCATAATCTGCAGGCGATTCAACCCCAGCGAGGCAGCAGCGTGCGTCTGGCCCTCATCGACGGCCAGAAAGCCCGCGCGCACGATTTCAGCCATGTAGGCGCCCTCGTTCAGGCCAAGGGCGAGGATCGCTGCATCGAACGTCGTGATCACGGTGTTCGCGTTTCCGTGGATTAGCGCCGGACCAAAGGGAATCCCGATAGCAATCACGGGATACAGTGCCGCGATGAAATTCCAGAAGACGATCTGCACCAACAACGGCGTACCGCGGAAGAACCAGATGTACAGCCAGCTCACGCCCGACAGGAGCGGGTTCGGAGACTGGCGCATGATCGCGAGGATGATCCCGAGCACAATCCCGATTGCCATCGCAATCACGGTCAGCAAGAGAGTGCCTTCAACTCCATGCAATATGCGTGGGTCGAACAGGTACTGACCTACCACTCCCCATTGGAAACGGCGGTCGGTGGCAACGGATCGAACGATCGCAGCTGCGACTGCCAGCACGACGATCGACGCGATCCATCGTCCCGGCCGGCGCACCCGCACGGCCTTGATCTCATCGGGCCGCTCGGGCACGCCCGCCGACAGCTCGCCGGTGCTCACCTCACGCCGTCGAGCCTCGCTTTCGATCACCGCATCAGGCTGATCTTGAATGATCGTGCTCCATTAATTCTTATCTCCGACGTGGGAATCTCGGTGGTGACCATTCCCCATTTCTTGAAGATCGATTCGTAGGTCCCATTCTTGTTCAGGACTAGAAGTGCAGCCAGAGCAGCCTTATCCAGTCCGCTGCTCTTGGGGAACGCAAAGCCATAAGGTCCGCTACTGGCCACAGGCCCGGACCCAACAACCTTCAACTGACCGTGCGTCTCCAGAACTTCATAGGACGCCACCGGCGAATCCGCGAAGCCAAGCTGGACACGACGGCTGATTACGGCGAGATTGGCGGCAGTCTGAGTTGGAACCACCACGATGTGCACCGACGGCTTCCCCTCTGCGGTGCACTTCTTGCTCTGAGCCTGAGCGTCCATCAGCTCAGTCGTCGCGGCTTCAATCGCCAGCGTTTTCCCACATAGACCGGCCATTCCCGAGACCACGGTTCCGCCCGAGCTCTTCGTGAAGAGCGACTCGAGGTAGCGGCCGTAGTCGACGAAGTTTACGACCTTCTCGCGCGCGAGCGTATCGCCAAGGCCAGAAGCAGCCATCTGATACTTGCCGGCTGCGAGGCCCGGAATGATCGCGTCGAAGCTCACATTGACAACATTCGCCTTGATTCCCATTACCCGCGCGAGCGCATGAACGAGATCGGCATCAGCTCCGATCACGGTGTGCCCATTAGGGCCAATGGATTCAAACGGCGGATAGCTCGCATCGGAGGCAACCGTGATTGTACCCATCGCCTTGATCGCCGCCGGGACCATCGCTTCTACCGCAGGGTCAGCCCCAGCGGCCCGCGCACTGGTGGTGGTGACAGTCGAGGACGAGGGCGACTTACTACTTCCGCACCCCGCGATCAATACCACAACCAGCGCCAACACACCGACAGCACCAAACAGGCTTCGGAGACTTGCAGTGCTGGGTCTCATACCCAACCTCCTAACATGATCATGAACGATCCACACCTTCCGCTGCCGCGACTCAGCTCCGCGTTGGCCGGACATACGAGAGCACATTGCGATGTGATCCTCTCGGTACGCGCTGCGCGCTGGATGATCGGCACTTGAGTCATGGAGAAGCTGCCATAGATCAGCTCTTTTACATACAGCGCTCGTGACATTCTAGAGCTTGGGCCACTTCGGCTGAGACGGAATGATCCCGTTGTCTATCGTCTTGCGGAGCCTCAGGTAGAGTTCCTCGTAACGCTCTAGCTTCTCTCGATCTAGCTGAACGCCAATCCCTGGATCGGTCGGTACGACTAGCTTGCCGTTCTGATACCGCAAGACGTCACTGCCTTCGACGACATCATCTGCAAGAAGTGAAGCGTACGACTGACTGGCATATAAGACGTTTGGACAGGTGGAGAGAAGCTGCGCGCCGGCGCACATGGCGACACCGAGCTCACCCAGGCTGTGCTTCAGGACCGGTAGCCCGGCCGCTTCACACAGGCCGGCGCTGCGCTTCATGTTCAGCAACCCACCGTCCATTTGGTTGTCAATAGCTATGACATCGGCGGCAGATTCTCTTATTACCTCAAGCTGTGCGTATCGCGTCCATGCAGACTCGTTGGCTAAGAGCGGTGTCCTGATCTGACTGCGAAGATAGGCCATCTCTCGCAGATTGCTTCCGGAGATTGGCTGCTCTGCGAGTTCCAGCCCGAATTTCTCCATTTCCCTGAGGACGCTGACAGCTCCACCCGTCGACCACGCCTCGTTGGCGTCGACACGGATCCGGGCCTCGGAGCCGCCACCATCGCGAACCGCTGCGACGCGAGCAATATCTAGCTTCGCATCGTCGGACCCCACCTTGACATAGAAGGTCCGGAAGCCCAGCCGCCGTCCTCTATCAGCATCGCTGGCCATCTCCGAAGGGGACCTTTGCCCGACGTAGTAGAAGTACTCGACCTCGTCGGCGACACGGCCTCCTAGAAGGTTCGCGATCGGCTGTCCGCACGCCTGCCCGATGATGTCCCAGCAAGCCATCTCAATGCCGGCGATCCCCGGGCTGCTGCTCTTGACGTGGTGCCATGCACCGAGGATGTACATCCGCTTCAGCAAGCGCTCGACATTGAAGGGATTCTCTCCAATCACGAGCGGCTTCAACGAAGCTATCACGGCGGCGACGATTTCAACGGTGGGATACCCACCTGCCTCACCGAGACCGACGAGCCCTTCGTCCGTCATGAGCTCGAGGATCACGGCCTCAAGATTGCTGCGCCTACCAAATGCCCACACCTCCTCCTCACGAAGCGGAACCGCAACGATGTGATATTGGAGGTCCGTTATGCGCATCGTCGCCTGCGTCCTCATGCCTCGGGCTGATCCGCCCGGGAGCCATCGACAAGCTGGACGAACCGGCCTTGATGAACGAGACTCGTCATTACCCGAATGAATGGATACAAGATGGTGTCCTCACGGAGCGTCGCTACTGGACGACCATCCGCCGTCTGCTGACTTCTAATGAAGCCGAGGACCTTCCTTCCCACCGGCCCGACATCGTTCGCGCTTCTCGGAGTCATCCTCGCTCGGTCTGCCACGATGCGGAGCCCTTCGATCTCAGACTCTGCGATGTCCGACATCGCCATGCTGACCACGTCGCGCGACGGGTCTGAGACGACCGACATGATCCTTCCGTGAGAGGTACTTGCGCCTCTGTGATCCGCTCGCATGCGGTCCGCATCGGCGACGAGCTTCCAGCTTTCGCCACCGAGCTCGACTGACTTCGCGATGTCGATCTCCTCAAGGTCGAGCGTCGCTACGTCGTGATTGACGCGGACTCCCGACAGTCTCAGATCAAGGCCCTGCGCCGCCATCAGAAGCTCAATCGCGACTACCGTCTCGCCATGAGTCACCACCTCGCGGGCATGGAGAGCCGCATTCATGCTCATGCTCACGTGATCCTCCTGATTGCCACATGTCGGGATCGAATCCACGCTATCCGGATGGGCCAGAGCACGGCACTGCGCGACAAGCGCGGCAGCCACATATTGTGGAATCATGAAGCCGCAGTCCAGCCCCACGATCTTACTGTCAACCAGCATATCTGGCAGCTGCCGGTTGAGCGAGCTCTCGTCGAGACGGAACAGTCGGCGCTCTGTGATGCTCGCAAGCTCTGTTATGGCAATAGCAAGGAAGTCAGATGCCATAGCCACATATTCGCCATGGAAGTTTCCGCCCGACACGGCCTTCAGGCGCCTCTTCGAGGGGAGATCGGGAAAGATGAGAGGGTTATCTTGCGCGGCATTGATCTCGCGCTCCGCGATGACCTTTACAAAGTCGAGGGTATCTTTGACCGCCCCCAGCACTTGGGGAGCGCAGCGTAGTGAGTACGCGTCTTGAGGCGGCTGCCTGGCGGGATCCTCGTCAATATCACCGTCAACGAGTTGACTACCTTGGAGGTACTCATATACTGCCGACGCAACCGCGATCTGGCCAGGCTGACCATGAGCGTCCTGCAAGGCGGGGAGAAAAGCGTCGCGAAATCCCTCCACAGCCTCAAGCGTCAAGGCTAGTGCAATCTCCGACGTCTTGAGCGCATTTTCGGCGTCGAAGACTGCTAGTACGAGGATGGCGGTGGAAACCGAGATCGGCGCGTTGAGCGCAAGTCCCTCCTTCGGACCCAGAACGATCCGCTCGATGCCGGCGGCATCCATCGCGTGCTTACCCGAAACCTTGATCAGGTCGCCGCTAGAGCCACCCTCAGATCGAACGAACGCCTCGCCGCTATCTCTGTCAGGATCCTTCGGGCCAGAAGGTCTGCTCAGCACCAATGCGAGGTGGGACAAAGGCGCCAAATCGCCGCTCGCTCCCAATGAGCCGAGCGAAGGAATCGCAGGAAAGACATCAGCGTTCAGCATCGCAATCAGGCTATTGACCAGCTCGGGCCTAACTCCCGAGTACCCCCTCGACAGCCCGTTGGCCAAGATAAGCATTGCTGCGCGGACTACCTCTTCGGCGAGATATGGTCCCACGCCGCACGCGGTGCTCTTGATCAGCCGGCGACTGAGCTCCATGGCCAGCTCTCGATCGCTGAATGCTGCCTTCCCCGCAAGTGAGCCAAACCCTGTGTTGATGCCATACACGGGATCGACCTGGTCATGATCCGATCCGGCCTGCGAGATTAGATTGACTCGGTCGGCAACCCAATCGGAGCTGGACCTCATCTTGTCAACGACCGTGCTCTGCTCTTGGGCGCCAAGCTTCAGCAGCTCGACACGCCGCCGGTTGCGCGCCACCGCGATGACATCGTCGAGCGTGAGCGACCCGGTACCGAGTCCAAGCAACGTGTCAATGTGTACAGTGTTGTTGCGAGTACCCGCGGCGTGCTCTGCACCGTTCACTGCTTACCTCCAAGCCGACACAAACGTTCGTAGCGTCCATGGCTCGCGAGCGCGTTCAACAGCGGCCGGTCGACGATCGCGACCGACCCGTCCGCCATCCCCTCCGTCTCCCGGTAGGGAGAGGCGACCGAGTCGGAGTCGAGGTGGTCACGGCCGATCACGATCGGCGCGCTGATCTCACCGGAAGCGACCATCGCGTTGAACCGCATCCCGAGACGAGCGTCGCGTGACCGGCACCTTGCACACCGGGATCTGCCCGGCTGCCTCGTCGCGTACGACCAGATCGGTGCACTTACCGTGAATGCCTAGCCAGAGCATCGCCAGTCGGCTCATGCAAAAACCCCCCCAAGGCACCGAGACACGTCGCCAGCAGCGGCAGCCACGATTGGGCCAACTATGCTCGCACTTGCACCTCCGTGCCGCAAGTAGCTCACGCCAATCGCGCCATGCGTCTCGCCGCTCGCGCGCACGGAGGCCGCCACGCAGCGCACCGGCTCCAAAGTCTCCCCATCATCCACGGCATAACCACGGCGTCTGGTAAGCGCGAGTTGGTGCATGAACTCCTCGCGATTGCGTGGAAACCCAGATTTGCCCTTTGTCTCCAGCCGAACCGCCCCTCTCCACCGAGCGTCGGGCTCGTCTGCGAGGATTGCCTGGCCCACCGCAGTTAGGTGCGCTGGAAGGCGGGCCCCGACTGCACTCGCCAATCGAACCACCAATCCCGGTGGTTCCTCCTTTTCGAGATAGACCACGTCTGCTCCGGCGCGAATCGCGAAGTGCGCCGTCATCTCAAGCTCGCGGCTCACCGAAACGAGGACAGGGCGCAGGATGCGTGCAACGGTTACGGCCTGCGGATACGCGGAGCCAACCTCAAACGCCCGTAACCCCACCCTAAATCCCCGTCCATCCACACTCTCGATGAACCCCTGCGCCTCAAGGGAGCCGAGTACACTGTGCAAGCTGCTCTTCGGCACACACATCTGCCTTGCCAGATCAGCGAGACTCACGGGACCATCACACGCCGCGATGCGCTCTAGCGCGATGAGAGTCCGTTCCGCAGTACGGCTCCGCCTGCGCCGCTGAGTGCGCTCATCCACACTTGTCACTGTCATCGAGCGCTTGCCTCGTGCGCTGGTCTCCCGTGCCTCCCGGTGCAAAACGGTATGGCCAGCAATGCGCCGAGCTTCGTCGGCCTAGGCCCCGCCTCGAGCATCATCGCGTCATCGCCCGCCGCCACGACTTCGCGAGTCGCTCATCAAAGACGGCTCCCCACACCGACAAGGCTCCCCACACCGACCGCAAGCCGCCTGCGACTCATCGGAAACACGTCAGCTTCCACAAAGTACGAACGTCTGCAGTCCACTAGGACAATCCTAGCTATATCCGTATATACGAACATCATTCAGAATAGAGCATACTGCGTACGTCGTCAAGGCGGCGACGAACGCTGAAGCAGATGTCACCGCCGTTGCGCTGAACCGGGTTGGGACGATCGCCGAGCATGACCGCCACAATGAGCCGAGAACCTGACACGCCAAGCTCTGGGCATCTCTGCAGATCGGGGGATCTCCGATGATGCGAGCTCGCTACAAGCCGGGAGTGGAGTGAGCAGCCATCTGATGACAAGCCCATCAGCTCCGGATCAGCTGGCCCGGCAGGCGCTAGGGTCGTGCTCATGGAGCTGAGTGGGTTTGCGGTCGCCGCCGACGATGTGGTTGCGGTTGCTCGGGGTGGTGAGCCGGTGACGCTGAGCGGGGAGGCCCGTGAGGCGATGCGGCGTAGCGCCGATGTGGTGGAGCGGCTGGCAGCCTCTGAGGAGCCGGCGTACGGCGTGTCCACCGGATTCGGGTCGCTCGCGGGCGTGCGGATCGCGCCGGAGCGGCGCGTGGAGTTGCAGCGGGCATTGATTCGTTCGCATGCTGCAGGGGTGGGTGAGCCGATGGCGCGGGAGGTGGTGCGAGCGATGATGCTGTTGCGGGCGCGGTCGCTGGCGATGGGCTATTCGGGCGCGCGGCCGCTAGTGGCCGAGACGATCCTGGCGCTGTTGAACGCGGAGATCACGCCGGTGGTGCCCGAACATGGCTCTCTGGGGGCGAGCGGCGACCTGGCGCCGTTGGCGCATTGTGCGTTGGCGCTGTTGGGGGAGGGCGAGGTCGACGGTCCCGACGAAAGCAGGCGCCCTGCGGCCGAGGTGCTTCAGGCGGCGGGGATCGAGCCGGTGGAGTTGACCGCGAAGGAGGGTTTGGCGCTGATCAACGGCACCGACGGCTCGCTGGGGATGCTGATCCTCGCGCTCCACGACCTTCGCCGCCTACTCAAGGTCGCGGACATCACCGCGGCGATGTCGGTGGAGGCGCTGCTGGGCACCGACCGGGTGTTCGCGGAGGATCTCGTCGGCTTGCGTCCGCAACCGGGTCAGGCCGCCAGCGCCGCCAACATGACGCGGCTGCTGGAGGGCTCGGAGATCGTCGCCAGCCACCGTCACGGCGACCCCCGGGTGCAGGATGCGTACTCGCTGCGGTGCGCGCCGATGGTCGCGGGCGCCGCGCGCGACACGCTCGAGCATTGTGAGGTGGTGGCCGGGCGTGAGTTGCGGTCGGCGATCGACAACCCGATGGTGCTGCCCGACGGCCGCGTCGAATCGTGCGGCAACTTCCACGGCGCCCCGATCGGATTCGCGTGCGATTTCTTGGCGATCGCGGCGGCCGAGGTCGGCGCGATCGCCGAGCGGCGCACCGACCGGCTGCTGGATGCCAGCCGCTCGCATGGCCTGCCGGCGTTCCTCGCGCCCGACGCGGGCGTCAATTCGGGCCTGATGATCGCGCAGTACACGCAGGCAGCGATCGTCGCCGACAACCGGCGGCTGGCGGCGCCGGCGTCGGTCGACTCGCTGCCGACCAGCGCGATGCAGGAAGATCATGTGTCGATGAGCTGGTCTGCTGCGAAGAAGCTGCGCACAGTCACCGCGAACCTGCAGCGGGTCCTGGCGGTCGAGTGGCTGGCGGCGGCCCGCGGGATCGAGCTGCGGGCGCCGTTGGCGCCGGCGCGCGCGACAGGCGCCGCGGTCGAGGCGTTGCGGGAGCACGTCGCGGGCGCGGGGCCGGACCGGTGGCTGTCGCCGGAGCTTGAGGCCGGCGCCGCGCTGATCGGCGACGGGCGGCTGGTGAAGGCAGTCGAGGCAGTCACGGGAGAGCTGGCGTGAGCTCTTCGCGCGCACCCGCGCTCGACTGGTCCGACGGCGCCCGCCCCGTGCGTGCGCCGCGCGGCAGTGGGCTCAGCTGCCGCGGCTGGCCGCAGGAGGCGGCGATGCGGATGCTGATGAACAACCTCGACCCAGAGGTGGCCGAGCACCCCGACGAGCTTGTCGTGTACGGCGGCACCGGCCGCGCCGCCCGCTCATGGGCGGCGTTCGACGCGATCGTCGCGACGCTGAAGCAACTCGCTGACGACGAGACGCTGCTGGTGCAGTCCGGCAAGCCGGTCGGCGTGCTGCGCACGCACGAGTGGGCGCCGCGGGTGCTGATCGCGAACTCCAACCTGGTGCCCGACTGGGCCAACTGGGAGGAGTTCCGCCGGCTGGAGGCCGAGGGCTTGACGATGTACGGCCAGATGACCGCGGGATCGTGGATCTACATCGGCACCCAGGGGATCCTGCAGGGGACGTACGAGTGCTTTGCGGAGATCGCGCGGCGTCGCCACGGCGGCTCGTTGGCGGGGACGATCTCGCTGACCGCCGGGCTCGGCGGGATGGGTGGCGCGCAGCCGCTGGCGGTGACGCTGAACGGGGGCGTGGCGCTGTGCGTCGAGGTCGACCGGGCGGCGATCGAGCGGCGCCTGAAGACCCGCTACCTCGA
>JASHQV010000416.1 GCA_030038955.1 Solirubrobacteraceae bacterium | reverse complement strand
CGGGGGCCGACGGCGACGACCAGCAGTCCCGCCGGGATCGAGCCGACCAGCGTGCCGATCGGGTACGCGGCCGTCAGCAGCCCCGCCGACGCCTTCGACAGCGACAGCGCGTGGGACAGCTCCGGCAGCAGCGGCGCCAGCACCGCGTACAGCAGCGTGTCGGCGAACACGACCGCGCCGACGACGACGACCAACCGGCTCTGGGGGCGCACGCTGCTAGTGCACCTCCCGGAAACATTCCACCTGAAATGGCGGCCCCGGATGACCACTGACCTTTGTCCTCGGATCCTCGTGCAGCGCTGCTGCACCACGGGACCACCGGCGTTCCGCCGGCGATGCCCGTCCTCGGTCAGCGGCCCCCGGCCCTCGCCATTTCAGGCACAACATTTCCGGGAGACCCATTCGCGGCCTCAGATGCGCCGCAGCGCACCGGGTCCCAGCTCGTCCACCGACGCGAGGCCGCTGAGGCCCAGCGTCAGGTCGAGCTCGGCGATGATGTTGGCGATCACCTCGCGGGCGCCGGCCTGCCCCGCGAGCGCCAGCCCGTACAGGTACGGACGCCCGATCAGCACCGCGTCGGCGCCGAGCGCGAGCGCCTTGAACACGTCGGCGCCGCTGCGCACGCCGCTGTCGAGCAGCAGCTTGGCGCGGCCGTCGACGACCGGCGCGATCTCGACAAGCGCGTCGAGGCTGGCGATCGCGCCGTCGACCTGACGGCCCCCGTGGTTCGACACGACGATCCCGTCGACGCCGGCGTCGAGCGCGCGGCGGGCGTCGTCGGGGTGCAGGATCCCCTTCAGCAGCACCGGCAGTGCGGTGCGGTCGCGCAGCGTCTCGATGTCGGCCCAGGTGAGCGACGGGCGCGAGTAGATCTCGAGGAACGTCTCGACCGCCGCCCGCGGCTCCGGCGAGCGAAGGTTGTCGAGCAGACGGCCTGGGAAGCGGCGGGCGATCGACAGCAGTGTGCGGATCGCTCCGAGCGTGATCTCCACGTCCTTGCCGCTGACCGCGGCAGCGGCGATCCGTTGGCGGACGATCTCGAGGAAGCGACTGTCGGACGTGTACTGGGCGATCCCCTGTCCGCGCGCGAACGGCAGCGATCCGAGGTTGAGGTCCTGCGGACGCCACCCCAGCATCGTCGTATCGAGCGTCACCACGATCGCCTCGGCGCCGGCCGCCGCGGCGCGCGCGAGGAAGCTGTCGACGAGCGCGTCGTCGGTCGACCAGTACAGCTGGAACCAGCGCGGGGCGTCGCCCATCTCGCGCGCACACGCCTCCATCGGCGCGCATGCCTGGCTCGTGAACACATACGGGATCCCCAGCGCGGCGGCTGCGCGCGCAATCGCCAGGTCCGCCTCGGGATGCAGCAGCTCGGCCGCCCCCACCGGCCCGAACAGGACCGGCGCCGGAAGCCGGCGCCCGAACAGCTCCACGTCGAGCTCGCGGTGAGAGACGTCGCGGAGCATCCGCGGCACGATCTTCCAGCGCTCGAACGCCTCGCGGTTGGCGCGCATCGTCGCGCCCTCGCCAGCCGCGGCGGCGGCGTAGGCCCATCCCGCCGCGCGCGCCTTGCGCCGCGCGCGGCGCTCCAGGGTTGTGAAGTCCGTCGGAACGATCGGGCGGCGGCCGTGGATTCCGGCGCGGTAGATCTCGTCCTGGCGGGCGCGGCCGGGGCCACGCCACCCGGCCCTGGCCTCGGAAGCAGCTGGGGCTCGGCCGTTGCTCGCCATCGCTGTGAATCCTAGGTTCTGGGGATCGACCGGGCCGTCCAAGCCGCTCGGGTTCGATAGACTGGTCTGGCAATAGCTGTTGCCGCAATGGTCATTGCGGGGAGACTGGAATGGAAGCCGGTGGACGGCCCGAGCAGCCGGGCACAGACAAGCAGGCGTTCCTGAAGGCGCTGCGCGAGCTCGACGAGGCGCTGGATGCGAACATCGCCCGCGCGCACGTGATGAAGCGACGGATCGCGGACATCGAGAGCGGGCTCGCCGCGGGGCTGCCGTTGCGCGAGGTCGTACCCGGCGAGCAGACGCCGCCGCTGGTCGCGCTGCTCAGCAAGAGCGCCGACAACCTCGCCTCCTACGGCTCCCGCGTGCGGCGCGCCGAAGCGCGGGCGCTCCACCAGGAGGGGCTGACGATGGACGAGATCGCGAAGCTGTTCGGGGTCACGCGGCAGCGCGTGTCGGCGCTGCTGCGCTACGGGTAGCTCCAAGCAGCAGTGCCGTGGGGCCGGGGTCCAGGGGGGCGGGTGCGGCCATGGCCGCACCCGCCCCCTCCGGCTCACGCCACGTGACCGGCTGGCGCCACGTAACCGGCTCGCGCCGCGTGACCGGCTCGCACCACGTAGCCGGCTCGCGCCGGGTGACCGGCTCGGCCCGTTTAATTGCGTCGATGAGCGACTGGGCGACGATCGCGGAGGTGGCCACCGCCGGCGGCACGCTGGTGCTGGCACTCGCCACGTTCAGCTCGATTCGTGCCTCCAACCGCTCGGTGCGGGTCGCCGAGCGGTCGCTGCTGGCCGCCCAGCGCCCCGTGCTGATCCCCTCGCGCGACGACGACCTGGCGGAGCTGGTCCGCTTCGGCGATGGTGTCGTGCTGGAGCTCGGCGGCCACAGCGGCGTCGTCAAGCTGCACGACGACAACCTGTACATGGCGCTGGCGCTGCGCAATGGCGGCGCCGGCCTGGCGGTGATCCACGGCTGGCACGTGGTCGCGGCGAGCAGCAGCGCGAGCATGCCGCAGCCGGAGCTGAGCGAGTTTCGCGCGCAGCAACGCGACCTGTACGTGCCCGCCGATCAGACGGGCTTCTGGCAGGCGGCGATCCGCGACCCCGGCGATCCCGTGTACGGGCCGATGCGGGCGGCAGTCGAAGCCCGCGAGCGCGTCATGGTCGACGTCCTGTACGGCGACTACGAAGGACTCCAGCGAACGATCGCGCGGTTCGGGCTCGCGACCACGCGCGAGCCGCACGGGGACGACTACACGGAGCGCGCGGACATCCTCCGCTACTGGGACCTCGAAGGCAGCGGCGGCCGCCGCACTCCCTCCGGCGAGCGGCCCGACTGACGCCACCGTTGACGTGCTCGGGCCCGGGGCACGGGTCGGCGGCCGCTCCGTCGCTGGTCCGTCCGGCCGTCCGGCGAAGATCCCGTCCAGGCAGGATCGACCCGTGCGAATTGGAGGTGCTGTGGGATCGGAGGAGCGGTGAGCTGCGAACACTCGGGTGCCCAGAGCGGAGCGACCGTGTACGTGCGGCGGGCCGGCCGGCTGCGGCTGGTGCTCGTGTGCGATCAGTGCGGCGCGATCGTCAGCGAGCTGAGCACGCTGAGCTACGAGCCCGACCCGGCGCTCCCCGCACCCGTGGCCGAAGGCACCGTCCAGCCCGGCGCGGGCCAGTCGCCGAACGTCGCCTGAACGGTGCGAGGCGGCGCTGGCGGACGTGCCCGGGCGGTACGATGCCGCGCTGATGGACGGCACTAAGGGCTCACGACAGAATCATCGACGTCTTTGCCGGCGTCCGGACGCGCCTGACGAGAGGCCGTGACACGGCCGTACCACCAGTACGCCTTATGTCATGGCCTCTCGTCATCCACCCCCAGCCACTCGTCAGATCCTGCCACTAGTCCTGTCGTGACCCCTAATCGCAGGCAGTTCCTGACCGCGGCGGGGTTGGCAGGGCTTGGCGCAGCGGTCGGTCCCGGCGTCGCCGCCGCTCCGGCCAAGGCTTCCGCGACCGTCGACGCGAGCGAGCAGCAGGTGGCCTTCTTCGGCCAGCATCAGGCCGGTATCGCGACTACCACCCAGGGATATGTGCAGTTCGTCGCGCTTGATCTGATGAGCGATGCGGCCAGCGACCTGCGTGGGGTGCTGCGGGAGCTGTCGGAGGCAGCTGGTCGGCTGACCGCCGGACAGCCAGTTGGGCCGATGCAGACCGGAGACTCGCCGCCCGTCGACACCGGCGAGGCACTTGGCCTCGGGCCGGCTCGCCTGACCGTCACGTTCGGTCTCGGACCGAAGCTGTTCGATCGCGTCGGGCTCGGCGCGCGGCGGCCGGCCCCGCTGGTCGAGCTGCCGTCGTTCACGGGCGAGCAGCTCGACTCCTCGATCTGCGGCGGTGACATCGGCATCCAGCTGTGCGCCGACGATCCGCAGGTCGCCTTCCACGCCGCGCACGACCTCACCCGGCTCGCCACCCCCACCGCCGCGCCGCGCTGGTCGCTGTCCGGGTGGGGGCCGACGCTCAACAGCCGCGGGCGCCCGACGCCACGCAACCTGATGGGCTTCAAGGACGGCACGCGCAACATCATGCGCCAGGAGGTCGGAGCGCTGGAGCGGTTCGTGTGGGCGAGAGCCCCCGAGTCACCGGCGTGGATGCACGACGGCTCGTACATGGTCGTGCGCAGGATCGAGATGCTCTTCGACCACTGGGACTCGATCAGCCTCGACCAGCAGCAGCAGACGTTCGGGCGCTACAAGCAGTCCGGGGCGCCGCTCGGCGAGCGCCGGGAGTTCGCGCCGCTCGATCTGCACAAGCGCTCGCACGGCAGCCTGACGATCCCACGCGACGCCCACATTCGCCTCGCCAGCCCCGAGTACAACCACGGCAAGCGGCTGCTGCGCCGCGGCTACTCGTACGTCGACGGGGTCGAGCGCGGCGGCGACTCGGTCGCCGGCGGCCTGCTGTTCATCTGCTACCAGCGCGATCCCCGCGATCAGTTCATACCGATCCAGCGGCGACTGGCGAACTACGACAATCTCAGCCAGCACATCGTGCACGTGGGCAGCGCGATCTTCGCGTGTCCACCGGGTGCCGCTCGCGGCTCCTACGTCGGGGCCGGGCTGTTCAGCTGAGCGCTGCGAGAGCCGGGGCGGCGGAGGTCGGAGCGCCACCAGCAGGCGCCAGCCGTGGCCGCGGACACGACCAGCACCGACGGCCACGCACCGATCAGCTTGCCGAGCACGTGCGACAGCGCAAACGCGGCGAGGCCGACCGCGGTCAGCTCGGCGGCCGTGCGCCGGCCGTCCCGGCGCAGCCAGATGGCGATGCACGGCAGCCCGAAGGCGGCCATCACCGCGCCCCCCAGCGGCCGCGAGCCGCTGCCGACCGCGACTCCGTAGCCGGCGATCAGTCCGCCCGCGGCGAGCGGCGCGGTGGGGATTCGCGGCGCCATCAGGTCGATTATGGCGTAGGGCGCGGGGGCGTGGCCGGCGGCGCTGCGCGGCCGCCGGCCACGCCCCCGCAATCTCACGATTCGAGCCGACTCCACGTTGAAGAGATATGAGACGCGCTTCGCAACCAGCCGTGGTCGCCGTCCTGATCAGCGTCGTCCTGTGGGCCTCGGCGTTCGTCGCAATCCGCTTCGTCTCGCGTCAGCTCGGGCCTGGTCCGCTCGCGCTGGGACGCTTGACGGTCGGCAGCCTCGCGCTCGGAGCGGTGATGCTCATCCGACGCGAGCCGCTGCCTCGCGGGCGCGCAGCGGCCTTCTCGGTGCTCTCCGGGCTGCTGTGGTTCGCCGTCTACAACCTCGCACTGAACGCGGCCGAGCAGCGAATCGACGCCGGCACGGCGTCGCTGCTGGTCAACACCGGCCCGATCTTCCTGGCGTTCCTCGCGGGCGCGCTGCTGCGCGAGGGCTATCCGCGGACGCTGATCGGCGGCTGCGCCGTGTCGTTCGTCGGAGTCGCCGTGATCGCGGTCGGCGTCTCCCACCACGGCGTCCGGGCGACCTGGGGGGCCGCCCTGTGCCTCGTGGCCGCGCTCGTCTACGCGGGCGGCGTGGTCGCGCAGAAGCCCGCGCTGCGGGACGCGTCGGCGCTGTCGGTGACGTGGCTGGCGTCTACGATCGCGGCGCTGGTCTGCCTGCCGTACGCACCCGAGCTGGTCGGCCAGCTGGGACGGGCGCGCGCCTCGACGATCGTCTGGACGGTGTACCTCGGCGTCGGACCGCTGGCGGTCGGCTTCGCCACCTGGGCGTTCGCCCTGGCCCGCTCCGACGCTGGCCGGCTCGGGGTCACCACGTATCTCGTGCCGCCGTTGGTCGTGGTGCTGAGCTGGGTGGCGCTCGGGCAGGCGCCGCCGCTGCTGGCGCTGCCCGGCGGCTTGCTGTGCCTGGCCGGCGTGGGGCTGAGCAGAGGTCGCTCACGGGTCGCAGCGGGGCAGCGGCAGGACGTGGCCGGCGGCACTGTGCAGCCGCCGGCCACGCGGGCACTATCCGAGCTCAGTTCCGAGGGCCGCTCGTCGTGACCGCCTGCTCGCGGGCGCGCAGATCGAAGTACAGGACGGCGGTGGTGATCCCCTGGAAGCTGAGGTTCAGCAGCTCGATGACCACGACTACGATCAGCTGCACGGCGATCGCGGCGCTTCCGGCAAGCGCCGCACCGAGATCGATCAGCACGAGGCTGAACAGCGTGATCGCGACCAACACGCCGAACACACGCAGATAGTTGCGTCGCACGAGCTGGCCGCTGCGGCGGATCGCCGTAGGCCAGTCGGTGCGCTCGATCGCGGCTGCCTGCGCGACCACGAAGAAGCGCATCCACAGGATGATTCCGGGGACGATCAGCACGAAGAACCCGACGCCGATGCAGATGTCGGCGATGATCTCCGCCGCCACTACCACCGGCAGCGTCCGTGCACCCTGCCTGACGACGTCCGGCAGCCGCGGTCGCCGCCCCTCGCCGATCGCCTGGACGGCCTGCACCTGCAACGCGGCGACAAGCGGCACGACCAGGGCAAAGCCGAGCAGCAGCAGGAAGGTCGAGGCGCTGGAGTGCCCCCGGGACAGCGGCGAGGAGCCCGCGACCAGGACCACCAGCACGCCGTAGGGCACGACGACGATCAACGCCAGCGAGATGAACAGCACCGGGTAGCGCGCGAACAGCCGCACCGCGGTAGCGAGGATCTCGGAGACCCTGCGTGGCTGCTTCAGATCAAGGTTGACTGGGGCCATCGAATCCGTGCTGCTCCCAGTCTCCGCAGCGGACGTAGCCGATCGCGGCGTAGATGCTGTTCGAGACTGGGTTGGTGAGGTCAGTGAACAGCATGCACCGCTCGGCGCCGCGGTCAAGCAGGAGCTGGCTGGCGGCGGCGGTTGCACTGGTGGCGTAGCCGTGGTCGCGGTGCTCACGCGGTGTGTAGACGGGGCCGATCCGGACCGTCCCCGCGACCGCTGGGTTGAAGCCGAGCGTGCTGACCGGCTGGCGGTCCTCCCAGACCAGCTGGAGATCGTGGGCGAGGCGCCGGTCGACGAACCGCTCAGCGTTGTCGCCGTTGCCGAGCCCCGTCTCGCGCGTGAACGCCCGCTCCCACTCGATCAGCAGTGCACGGTCCTCCTGGGTCGCCCCCCGCAGCTGCCCGCGGGCCGGGCGGGGCGGCGGCTTGACGGCGGTGAGCACATGCATCGCCTCGACGAACTCGCATCGCGCGAGGCCGCCGGTCTGCTGCGCCCAGGTGGCGCTGATCGCCCGCGCCGTGCCGGGCTCGCCGCTGACGCCGGGGATCAGCGGATCGAGCGCGATCCAACGCTGGACGAGCTCGGCGGCGAGGTCCGGATCGTCGAACTCCGAGGCGAGCAGCGGCCACGGCGGCGTCCGCAGCGCGGCGGCGGTCAGTCGGTCCCGGCCGTCCGTGTGGTAGGCGAACAGCGGCGCCTCGGCGCCATAGCCGCCCCGCTCGGTGATCGTCCCCAGGACCGTCGCCAGCACGTTGCGCTCCAGCGCTTCACGGAGGAAGGCCCCTGCTCGCTCGCTGAACTCGAGCACATCTCGCGTGATCACCAGTCCCACCGCCTGATCATCGCTGACCGGGCGGCGGCACGGTACGCTCTCCCCTGCACGCCCTCTTAGCTCAGCTGGTAGAGCACTTCCATGGTAAGGAAGGGGTCGGCGGTTCGAGTCCGCCAGAGGGCTTGGGGGAATGACCTTGAAATCGCTCGGTTTCTGGCGTTGTAGATATGGCGTGAAGGTGTCATCAGGAGGTCACAGATGGGTCGTGCGGCCTTTTGCGGCCTTTTGAGTGACCCTCAAACGGGCTGCTGAGAGCTCCCGCGGGGCCATCGCAGCGTTGTACGCGGCGCCCGGTCTTGGGGTGTCCGGGTCGACGCCGAGTAGCTGCCGGATCTCGGCGCGGA
>JASHQV010000415.1 GCA_030038955.1 Solirubrobacteraceae bacterium | reverse complement strand
AACACCTCACGCCAGGTCGGCGGCGGTCTCGGGCTAGCGACTCTGGTGTCGATCGCGACCCTGCACACGAGCAAGCTGATCGGCCACGGCGTCGCCGTTCCGCAAGCGCTCACCTCGGGATTCCGGCTCGCGTACCTGCTCGGCGCCGCGCTGGTGGCGGCCGCGGCGATCGTGACGTTTCTGTTGCCGTCCGAGGTCGCGGCCGAGGCCCGGGTGCCGCGTCGCATCGGACGCCCACGCACCGTCGCGCTGGCGGTGGTGGCGGTCATCGCCTGCTTCGCGGGCGTCGCGTTCGGATTGCCGCGCTCCCATGGTGCACCGATCGGCGAGTACACGACGAGGGGCGCATACACGTTCGTCTCAGCGCCGCAGCTGCATCCGCCGAAGCTCACCGGCGGTCCCGCGAGGGTTGGCGCACAGCTGCCCGGCGACATCATGGTCGCGAACTTCTACGACCTCACCCAGCAGCCGATGGTCGGCCAGAGCGGCCCGCTGATCCTCGGCGGCGACCTGCAGCCGATCTGGTTCGAGCCGGTGCCGACCAACGTCGTCGCCGCCAACCTGGAGAGGCAGTCCTACGAGGGCAGGCCCGTGCTGACCTGGTGGCAGGGCGACGTCACTGCCACCGGCCAGATCACCAGCGGCGAGGACATCGTCGTCAACCAGCACTACCAGCCCGTGGCGAAGCTGAAGGGGAAGGACGGCTGGGTCCTGACGCTCCACGAGATGCTGATCCGGGGCCACTACGCCTGGGTGACCGCGAACAAGAACGTGCCCGCCCAACTCGCCAAGTACGGCGGCGTCAACGGCGGCGCGATGATCGACTCAGCGGTCCAGGAGTACGACCTGCGAACCGGAAGGCTGGTCTACAGCTGGAAGGCCTCGCCGCACATCCCGATGAGCGACTCCTACGCGCAGCCGCCCGAGAACGGCTTCCCCTGGGACGCCTACCATGTGAACTCGGTCGACCCGCTCGGCAACGGCAGCTTCCTCGTGTCGATGCGCAACACCTGGGCGGTGTACCTCGTCAACATGCGGACCGGCAGGATCGAGTGGACGCTCGGGGGCAAGCACTCGAGCTTCACGATTCCAGCGGGCGACGCCTTCCAATGGCAGCATGACGCGCGGCTGCTGGGAGCGTCGACGGTGTCGGTGTTCGACGACCACTGCTGCGAGATCACCGGAGCCGGCGTCTACCTGTCGGCGACTGGGCCGTCGCGGGGCCTGGTGCTGAGGCTGGACATGGCGACGCACACCGCGAGGCTGGTCCACCAGTACTCGCACGGGGTCACCGTCGAGTCGCGCTACATGGGCAACGTCCAGACGCTCTCGAACGGCAACGTCCTCGTCGGCTGGGGCGACGTCCCGTTCATCTCCGAGTTCACGAGCGCGGGCAAGCTCCTCTACAACGCGGTCCTCCCGAGCCCGGACATCACCTACCGCGCCTATGTCCAGCGGTGGGTCGGCCTGCCCCTGGATCCGCCCAGCGGCGCCGCACGTCGGCGCGGCGGCGTGACGACGGTTTACGCAAGCTGGAACGGAGCGACGCGGGTCACCCGCTGGCGGGTGCTCGCGCTCGGCGCGGGCTCCGCGAGCCGCCACGTCGCCGCCGCGAAGTCGAAATCCGGCTTCGAGACCGCGATCCCCGTGGCCACCGGCAGCGACCGCTTCCAGGTCCAGGCGATCGACGCGGCCGGGAAGGTGATCGGTACATCTCGACCATTCACGACGCATTGACCGACATCGAGCAGCTCGACGCCGTTGGGGCGGATGACCCGGGCAAGCAGCCGCGGGACGGGAGCCCCGCAGTCGGCGCGACCAGCGCGAGCACGAAGCGTCGCAAGCTCAGTCGCCGGCAGTTCATCCCCCGGGCGCTCGGCCTGGTGGCGGCGGTCGGCGCCGGCGGAGCGGGCGGCTACGAGCTGCGTGGCACCGGCGACGCCCGCGCCTTCGAGTCTCGCGGTGAGATTCCGCCGGCGGGCTCGCTGGGCGCCGGCGTCGGCAGCTTCGTGACCAGGCCCGACCTGCGCCCCGCCCTCGCTCGCCTGAGCTACCCCGTACCGGACGACGGTCAGATCTCGCCGCGCTTCATCCTGCTGACGCCGATGCCGGAGGTGCCCTACCCCGGCGTGCAGCGTGGACCGATGCTCCTCGACCGCCGTGGGCACCTCGTCTGGTACCAGCCGGCGCCGGATTCCGTCTTCGACCTGCAGCGGCAGGAATATCGCGGCAGGCCTGTGCTGAGCTGGTGGCACGGGACGGTGACCGGCGGATACGGCGAGGGCGTCGGCGAGCTCGTCGACGACACATACGCGCCGATCGCCACGATCGGCGACGCGCGGAAACGGCCGCTCGACCTGCACGAGCTGAACCTGACCTCGCGGGGCACCGCGCTTGCGACCTACTACGAGCGGCGACCCTACGACCTCTCCTCGATCGGCGGCTCAGCCAACGGCTACGTCCTCGTCGGGCATGCGCTCGAGATCGAGATCGCCACCAACAGGGTCCTGTTCGACTGGAGCTCGCTCGATCACGTTGGCCTCAACGAGAGCTTCGCGCCGACGCCGTCGAGCGCGAGCCAGGCCTACGACTTCGTCCACATCAACTCGATCGCGGAGATGGACGACGGCCATCTCCTGATCTCGGGCCGCAACACCTGGTGCCTGTACAAGGTCAGCCGCAGGACCGGCGAGATCATCTGGCGGCTCGGCGGCAAGCGCTCGGACTTCGCGGTCGCCAGGAGCGCGTGGTTCTCGTGGCAGCATCACGCGCGCCCGCACGGCTCCTCGGAGATCACGCTGTTCGACAACGCGAACACCAGCGGTCACGGCTCGCTCGCGCTGGTGCTGACGGTCGACGATGCGCTCAAGCGCGTCGAGCTGAAGCGGGCCTACCAGCATCCGGCCAAGTTCCTGGCCGACTCGCTCGGCAGCGTCCAGCTGCTGCGCGACGGGCGCGTGTTCGTCGGCTGGGGCGCGATGCCGTACTTCTCGGAGTTCTCCCCCGCCGGCGAAATCTCCCTCGATGGACAGTTTCTCGGCACCTCTCGCTCCTACAGGGCATTCCTCGTCGACTGGGTGGGGCGACCGCGCGACAAGCCCAGGGTCGTCGCGCGGACGAATCCGAGCGGCGGCTTCGTCGTCTACGCGAGCTGGAACGGCGCCACCGAGATCGACCACTGGACGGTGCTCGCCGGCAGCAGCGCGGCGACGCTCAAGGCGGTCGGGTCGCAGCGCTGGTCGGGCTTGGAGACGGCAATCATCGTCAACAGCGAAGGCCCGGCGTTCGCCGTCGCCGCAATCGACCGTGACGGCAACGAGCTCCGGCGCTCAGATGTGGTCTGACGTGAGGACCGGAGCGGAACGCCGCGGCGGTGCCGGCTGGCATCTGCCCGCGCCCACCATCTGTCAACAGCACTACAAAGGACGACGGTCAAGATGAAGCTGATCGGAGCTGGTCTTCCCCGCACCGCGACCCTCTCGCAGCGCACCGCGATCGAGGCTCTCGGGCTAACGCCGTGTTACCACATGCAGAACATCCTCATGGATCTCAACCAGACGCCCCGCTGGTGCGCGGTGCTCGACGGAAAGCTGCCGCTGGAGGAGTTCTTCAGCGGCTTTGTGGCGACCGTCGACTGGCCTGGCTCGTACTTCTATCGCGAGCTCGCCGAGATCTACCCGGACGCCAAGGTGCTGCTGAGCGTGCGTGACAGCGACGCCTGGGCGCGCAGCATGCACCAGACGATCTGGGGACTGTTCTACGACGACACGCTGCTGCGACACCTGTCCGACGCCCGCGGCCATGTCGACCAGATGTGGGCCCTGTACATCGAGACGATGAAGGACATGTGGCAGCGCAGGGGATTGCTCAACGGTCCCGAGACGACGCTCGAGTGGATGCGCCAGGCGTTCCGGCGCTACAACGAGGAGGTCCGGCGGACGATCCCCGCCGGGCGTCTGCTCGTGTGGTCGGCCATGGACGGTTGGGAGCCGCTCTGCGAGTTCCTGGAGCTTCCCGTGCCGGACATCCCTTTCCCGCGCGTCAACGACAGCGATCACTTCATCGGCGGCATCGTCCAGGCTTCGATGCAGAGCTTGCAGGCACAGCTGGCGATCAGCCGGTGAGCACTCGGCACCCGACGGTCGTCTGGCTGACAGGCGTGTCGAAAGCGGGCAAGTCGACGATCGCCCGCGAGATCGCCGCTGAGCTACGCGGCCGCGGGTGCGGGCGAACGCGTGCCCGTAGCGGACGCGACGACCGGCGCACGGGACGCGGGCGCGGTCAGGCGAACGTGTCCTTGACGAGCCGCCGCGGCTTGCCGGTGGCGAGCTCGCCGAACGCCACCGCGAACTCTCGGCGGGCGAGCGTCGCCTGATCCGCCAGGCGTGCTGTGAGCACGTCCATCGCCTGCAGCGCCTGCGCGCCGCCGGGCAGCGCCGCCACCTCGGCGGCGACCGCGTGCAGCGTTCCCGCCTGCACCACCTGGTCCTGGTGGCGGCCGAGCACGTCCTGCAGCCGCTTCAGCGACTTGATCACCGGCGCCACCGCCTGCTCGCCGCGCAGCGGCGCCCCGAACAGCTCCAGCAGGTAGCGCAGCTCCTTGCCCTGCTTGCGCAGCTCGTGCAGGTCCTCAGGCGGGCTGTCCACCGCGATCGCCTTGCCGGCTCTGACGATCCGCCGGTACACGTGGACGATCCGCGCCGAGCTGATCTCGCCGATCGGCCCCTCGCGATACGGCCGATCGGCGCCCGCACGCTCGCGCCGCGCGCCGTTTGGTCGCCGGTCGAGCTGATCGAGCAGCGCCTCCCAGTCGGCGCGGGCGGCGTGGGCGCGGTCGGAGCGCAGCGCCTGCGCCATCGTCGTGTGGGCGCGCGCCTGGCGCTCGCGCAGCACCACCAGCAGCGGCTCGAGATCGGCGCTGACCGGCGCCGGCAGCGTCTCGCGCAGGCGCTCGAAGCCGAGCAGGTAGACGTCGAGGTCGCGGGCGTCGCCGGTCACCTGCTGCAGCCACTTGAACTCGCCGCGCGACCGCTCCAGCGAGCCGGTCTCGAACAGCTGCCGCAGCTGGCGCTGGACGCTGCGCGTGCGGCGCAGCGACACCCGATAGTCGTGCAGGAACTCGGGATCGGCGTCGGCCAGCGCCCCGGGAAGGTTGGCATCGCCGACTGCCAGCAGCCCGCGCAGCACGCGGGCGGCGGCGGGGCCGGCCGGCTCGTCACGGTCGAGCCGGATCTTGGAGCTGCCTGGCACTACACGAGCCTACCGAGCCGCGCCACCGCGTCGTCGATCTGCTGCGCGCTGACGATCAGCGGAGGCTCCAGCCGGATCGTGCGCGGGCCGGTGGCGTTGACCACCAGGTGCTGCTCGACCAGCGCCCGGCGGGCGAGCTCGGGGGCATCCCTGAGCTCGCCCGCCCCACCGTCGCGAACATCGAACGCGACGATCAGCCCCCGCCCCCGCACGGCGGCGACGAACGGGAGCTCGGCGAGCGAGCCGGCGAGCCGCTCGCCGAGCGAGCCGACCGACTCCAGCAGCTCCGGGTCCGAGCACAGCTCGAGCGCCACCAGCGCGGCGCGGCACGCGACCGGGCCGCCGGCGAAAGTCGAGCCGTGGTCGCCCGGCTGCAGCACGTCGGCGAGCCGCGGGCCGGTCACCAGGGCGCCGATCGGGAGGCCGCCGCCGAGTCCCTTGGCGGCGGTCAGCGCGTCGGGCACGACCCCGGTCTGCTCGTAGGCCCAGAGGCTGCCGGTCCGACCCATGCCGGTCTGCACCTCGTCGAAGATCAGCGCCGCGCCGGTGCGGTCGCACGCCGCCCGCGCGGCGCGCACGACCTCGTCGGAGACAATCAGCACGCCGGACTCGCCCTGGATCGGCTCGAGCAGCACCGCGGCGGTGTGCTCGCCGACCGCCGCGTCGATCGCCTCGGGCTGCTTGTCACAGACGACGAACCCCGGCACGAGCGGCGCGAACGGCGTCTGCTTGGTGGGCTGCGGGGTCGCCGACAGGGCGCCGTAGGTGCGGCCGTGAAAGGCGTCGGCGAGCACCACGATGTCGCCCTCGGGGCGGGCGCGGCGGGCGAGCTTGATCGCGGCCTCGTTCGCCTCGGCGCCGGAGTTGCAGAGGAACACCTTGCCGCCCAGCGAGCTTTCGGACAGCGCCTGCGACAGGCGCATCGCCGGCTCCGTGTAGTAGAGGTTGGTGACGTGCGTGAGCAGCGCGGCCTGCTCCTGCACGGCCGCGACCACGCGGGGATGGCAGTGGCCGACGTTCAGCACCGAGATGCCGGCGAGGAAGTCGAGGTACTCGTCGCCGTGCTCGTCCCACAGCCGCGCGCCGGCGCCGCGGACGAACTGGACTGGGTTGCGAGCGTACGTGCCGATCGCGTAGCGACGCTCGAGCGCCTGCAGCTCCGCCAGCGAGGCAGTCATTCGCCAGATCCCCCGTCGGGACGGATCTTGGTGCCCGAGCCGGCGTCGGTGAACAGCTCCAGCAGCAGCGAGTGCGGCACGCGTCCGTCGACGATGTGCGCGAACGCGACGCCGCCGCGAACCGCCTCGAGGCACGCCTGCAGCTTCGGACGCATCCCGCCGCCGACCTCGTCGAGCGCCGCCGCCAGCTCGCTCGCGGTCGCCTCCGAGACGAGGCTGTCGGGGTCGGCGGGGTCGCGCAGCCAGCCGGCCACGTCGGTCAGGAACATCAGCTTGTAGGCGCCGAGCGCGCGGGCCACCGCACCCGCCGCCTCGTCGGCGTTGATGTTGTATGAGCGGCCCTCGCCGTCGGCGCCGATCGATGCGACCACCGGGATGTAGTCCTCGGCCACGTGCCTCAGCACGCCGGTGTCGACCTGCTCGATCCGTCCGACGAAGCCGATGTCGCGGCCGCTCGGGGCTGCCTGGCGGGTGGCGCGGAACAGCAGCCCGTCGTCGCCGCAGAGGCCGACCGCCGGCTGCCCGTGGCGGCCAAGACGGAGCACGATGTCCTTGTTGACCTTGCCGACCAGGACCATCTTCGCGACCTCGACGGTCGCGGGGTCGGACACGCGCAGCCCGTCGACGAACTGCACCGGCAGGTCGAGCCGCTGC
>JASHQV010000414.1 GCA_030038955.1 Solirubrobacteraceae bacterium | reverse complement strand
CCGGGCTGCGCCATCCGGCGCGACCTTGCGGTAGTCGACCGGCCGCCCCAGCTCGGACGCGATCGCCTCCGCGATCGCCTCCGGTGGTGAGCGATCGAACTCCATCCGCCGCCCGGCGCCGTGGCGACGGAGGCGGTGGTGGACGTGCAGGCTCTGCTCAAAGTGGTGCGCGAGCGGGAAGTAGATGAACGGGCGCTGGTTGGCGGTCAGCTCCATGCCGGTGGTGAGGCCGCCCTGGACGACCGCGTGGTCACACGCGGCCAGGTGCCGGTACAGGTCGGACACGTATGCGCGGATCTCGAGGCCATCGCACCCGGGCAGCGACTCCGGGTCGACGCGCGGCCCGGCGACAGCGATCATCCGCAGCTCGGGGACGAGGCGCTTCGCCTCGGGGAAGCTCGCGATCACGCGGCGCAGGAGGCTGCCGCCGACGCCCGAGCCGCCCACGGTGACGATGCACACGCGCTCGTCGTCGTGGTAGCCGAGCTCGGCGCGCAGGGCCGCGCGCTCAGCGGACGTCACCGGCTCGAAGCCGGTGACGTGGCCGGCGAAGCTGTAGTGCTGCTCGGTCCACTCGCGGATCGCCGGCAGCCCGGGGCCGAACCGCTCAGGGACGATGTCGTCGGGCTCGCCGACGAACACCGCCCGGTCGCGAACGCGCGGATAGCGCGCGATCTGCTCGATCATCTCGGCGTTGTAGTCGGCGCACACGAATTGCTCGCGCGCGCCGCCATCCGGCATCGGCAGCCATCCGACGAAGTCAGTCAGCCACACGTACGCGGCGGTCTTCAGCTCCGGGTTCTCGTGCAGGTAGTAGTCGACCTCCCAGGCCTCGTCGCCGATCCACAGGTCGTACTGCTCTGCGGTGACGAGCTCGTGGAAGACCATGAAGTTGGCGATCAGCAGCTCGTCCATCCGCCGGATTGCCTGGAAGGCGTGGAGGTCGTGCTCGGCTGACTCCGACTCCATGTGCCCCGATTCGTTCGCGAGCTGCCGACTCGCGGGATGGATCCGCTCGCCGTGCGCCTCCAGCATCGTCGTCACCGGGTGCTGGGCGAGCCAGTCGATCTCGAGCTCGGGGTGGAGCTTGCGGAGCTCGTCGGCGATCGCGATGTCGCGTCGCGCGTGGCCGAGGCCAATCGGCGAGGAGACGTACAGCACGCGGCGTCCGCGCGTGCGGGCGCGGCTCCAGGTCGCGCTCGGCGCATGGCGGCCACCGATGAACTCGCGCAGCAGCAGGTTGACCTTGACCGGGTCGCGGGCATTCGGGATATGTCCCGCACCCTCGAGCGTGACGAGCTCGCCGCCGGTCGCCTCGGCGAGCGCCGCGCCCTGCCTGAGCGGGCGGACCTCGTCCGCGTCGCCATGGATCACGAGCGTCGGGCAGCGCACGCGGGCGCAGATCTCCCGGAAGCTCTCGGTGCTGCAGGCAAGCCCGATCCCGCGGCTGGTGTCGGCGAGCGTCTCGGGATCGGTCTCGAGCGCCCAGCCGATGCAGTCCTCGATCTGCTTGCTCGAGTGCGGCTCGCTGAAGCACTTGGCGAAGAAGAACTCGAGGAACCCGAGGTAGTCGCGCTGCCAGTAGTGGCTGTTGTACTTGGCCCAGCCCTCGTCGGTGGCCAGCGATTCGTCAAACGCATGCACTGCCCGCTCCGGGTGTCCCGGCGCCAGACCGACCGCAGGACTGATGTACAGCACGCTGTCGACGCGCTCGGGGTGGTCGGCGGCGACGATCGTCGCCCACAGCGCGCCGCAGGACAGCGCCACCAACGCGCTCCGCTCGGTCGCGGTCGCGTCCATCACCATGAGCGTGTCGGCCGCGAACTCGTCCGGCGTGTACGCCTCGCCGCCGATCGGCCGGTCCGAGCGGCCGTTGCCGCGCCCGTCGAACGTCACCACCCGGAGGTGGCGCGCCAGGTACGGGATCTGCGCCTTCCAGAAGCGCGAATGGATGATCGACCACGTCGGCAGCAGCAGCACCGTCGGGTCGCCGTCTCCATAGACCTCATAGAACACGCGCACCCCGTCGCGCTCGGCGTAGCCGCTCAGATCCGGATCGCGGGCGCGCGTCTGCGCTCGCGGGCGGCGGCCCGCGAGGATCGCGCCCGCCGCCCGCTCGTTCGACGTGGTCGTCAAGGCCGCGCCTCGAACACGAGGTTGAACGGGGTCTCGGCAACACGCCGGAAGCCGGTGAAGCCGCCGGTCTGGACGACGTCGCGGATCCGCGCCTCGCCCGCCTGGGCGCCGAGCGCCAGCCCGAGCTCCTGCGAGAGCGACGCCGGCGTGCACAGCAGCGTCGAGAACCCGTAGTACGCGCGCCCTATCGAGTTGAGGTTGTCCTCGACGCGGTCGCCGGCGTTGGGCTCGACGATCATCCAGGTCCCGTCCGGCGCGAGCGTCGAGCGCACATGGCGCGCGGCGCCAACCGGATCGCCCATGTCGTGCAGGCAGTCGAACATCGTCACCAGGTCGTAGCCGCTGCCACTGTACGCCGCCGCCGGGGAGATCTGGAAACTGACGCGGTCGACCACCCCCGCCTCCGCGGCTCGCCGGCGCGCGGTCTCGATCGATCCGTCGTGGTAGTCGGAGCCGACGAACGTCGAGCTCGGGAACGCACGGGCCATCAGGATCGTCGAGGCGCCGTGGCCGCAGCCGACGTCAGCGACGAGCGCGCCCTGCTCGAGCTTGTCGATGACGCCATCCAGCGCCGGCAGCCACTCGGCGACGAGGTGGGCGTTGTAGCCCGGTCGGAAGAAGCGCTCGCAGCCCTCGTGCACGTCGTCCACGTGCTCGTGCCAACCGAGCCCGCCGCCGCCGCGTGCCTTCTCGGTGATCCTCGGCGAGTCGATCACCGAGCCGAGCGCGATCTGGAAGAACCCTGGCAGGTAGGCGGGGCTCGACTCGTCAGTCAGTGCCACCGTCTGCTCGGGCGGCAGCGCGTAGCGCCCGCTGTCGGGGTCGTAGTCGATGAAGCCCCCGGCCGCCTGCGCGTTGAGCCACTCGCGCACGTACCGCTCGGCCGTGCTGGTTCGCTCGGCCAGCTCCGCCGGTGACAGTCCGCCGCTGCCGGCGAGCGCCCGGTAGAGCCCAAGCTTGTCGCCCATCACGACCAGCGCCGCGTTGAGCGTCGCGCCGACCTCGTCGACTGCCCGGAACACGAACTGCATCAGCTTCTCGCCGTCGACCTGACCGGCTTCAGTGGTCGCGCCCATCACACTCCTCCTGGTTAGTTTGACCAGCTGACCGTAGGGCGCCGGCGCCGCTATCGCTTCCGGGGGGCACCTAGTCCCTCGTCTGTTCGCTGGGTGCGTCCGGTGCCAGAATCAAGCGATGCTGCTGGGGCGCGAGCGTGAGCAAGCAGCGGTGGTGCGTCTCCTCGACCGTGCGCGAGCCGGCGACAGCGCAACCCTGGCGCTCGTCGGCGAGCCCGGCATCGGCAAGACCGCGCTGCTCGATCACGCCGCCGCTCGCGCGGGCGGTATGCAGCTGTTGCGGGTGCGGGGCGTCGAGTCCGAGGCGCAGATCCCATTCGCATCGCTGCTCGAGCTGCTGCGCCCGGCGCTGTCGATGCTGGACCGCATCCCCGGGCCACAGGCGGCCGCGCTCGAGGGGGCGCTGGCGCTGAGGCCGCCCCGGGCACAGGAGCGCTTCGCGGTCGGCGCGGCGACGCTGAGCCTGCTCGCCAGCTACGCCGACGACTGCGCGGTCGCCGTGCTGGTCGACGACGCCCACTGGCTCGACCGGCCGAGCGCCGAGGCGCTGCTGTTCGCGGTCAGGCGTCTGATCGCCGACCCGATCGCAGTGTTGATCGCGGTTCGCGAGGGCGAGCCGTCGCTGCTCGACGGCGCCGACCTGCCGACGATGCGGATCGGCGGGCTCAGCCGGGAGCAGGCGATGTCGTTGCTGGACGGGCTCGCGCCCGAGCTTGCGGCCCGGCTGCACGACGCCACCGCCGGCAACCCGCTCGGGCTGCTGGAGCTCGGCCGCGACGCGGAGGAGCTGGCGCTGGCCCCCGACGGGGCCCCGCTCGTTGTCTCCGCGCGGATCACGCAGGCATTCCTGCGCCGCTTGGAAAGCCTCGCTCAGCCCGGGCGGCGCGCGCTGCTGCTGGCGGCGACCTGCGACGGTGGCGACCTCGCGCTGCTGGAGCGTGCGGCGAGCACGCTCGGCGTCGAGCTGGCGGCGCTGTCGGCGGCGGAACGGAGCGGGCTCGTGTCGGTACGAGCGGGGACGGTCGAGTTCCGCCATCCGCTGGTGCGCTCCGCGATCTACGCCGACGCGCTTCCCGACGAGCGCCGGTCGATGCACCGGGCGCTCGCCTCGGCATTGCCAGACCGCGACGTCGACCGTCGCGCGTGGCACCTGGCCGCGGCCGCCGTCGGCGCCGACGCGCGGGCATCGGCGGCGCTCGAGCAGGCGGGCGCACGAGCCCGCGATCGCAGCGCCTACGCGACTGCGGCGCTCGCGTTCGAGCGGGCCGCCAGGCTCGCGTCCGAACGCGAGCGCCGGGGCCGGCTGCTGTTCGCTGCCGCTCAGGAAAGCTGGCACGCCGGGTCCGTGCAGCGCGCTGTCGCGCTGCTCGAGGAGGCCCGCGCGTCCACCGAGGAGCGCGCCAGCTTGCTTGCGATCGACGAGCTGGCCGGGCACATCGCGACTCGCCAGGGCCCGGTCATGCACGGCCACGCGATCCTCGTCGCGGCCGCCGAGGACGCCGACCCCGAACGTGCGATCGCGATGCTGGCCGAGGCCACCGGCGCCTGCTTCTACGCGGGCAACCCCGTCGAGATGCTGACGGTTGCCGAGCGGGCGCGGAGGCTCGCGTCGGGCGGCGCTTCGCTGCGTGCGCGCTTCCTCGCCTCAATCGCAATCGGGATCGCCCGCGTCGCCGGCGGCGATGCGGGCGCAGGGTCCGAGGCGATCCAGGAGGCCGTCGCGCTTGCGGGTGCATCGCCGGAGCTGCGCGACGACCTGAGGCTGCTTCCCTGGCTGGCGCTCGCCCCGATCTTCCTGCGCGAGGCCGGCACTGGCCGGGCGCTGCTCGACGACGCGCTCGAGGGCGCGCGTGCGCGCTCGGCGATCGGGACGCTGCCGCTTGTGCTCGACCTGGTGGCGCTCGACCACGCCACCACCGACCGGTGGGCGGTAGCCGACGCCACCTATCTCGAGGCAATCGGTCTCGCTCGCGAGACCGGCCAGCAGACGGACCTCGTGCTTGGACTCGCGGGCCTCGCGCGGCTCCAGGCGCGGCGGGGACGGGAACGCGAGTGCCACGCAAACGTCACCGAGGCGTTGGCGCTATGTGAGCGGCTCGGAACACGGCTGCACGAGGTGTGGGCGGCCGAGGCGCTGGGGATGCTGGAGCTGGGACTGGGTCGGGCCGAGCGAGCGATCGAGCACCTCGAGCGCCAGCAGCGGCTGCTTGAGTCGCTCGCAATCACCGACCCGGACCTGTCGCCCGCGCCGGAGCTGATCGACGCATGCTGTCGGCTCGGGCGCGCTGAGCAGGCGCAGCGGCTCGCCGACGGCTTCAGTGCCGCTGCCGACGCCAAGGGACAGCCGTGGTCGGCCGCACGTGCGCTTCGTGGCCAGGGCCTCGTCGCCGAACACGATCTGTTCGCGGCGATCTTCGAGCGGGCACTCGAGCAGCACGCCAACACGCCCGACGCGTTCGAGCTGGCGCGCACGCAACTCGCCTATGGCGAGCGCCTGCGGCGGGCGCGCGAGCGCAAGCTGGCGCGTGAGCAGCTCCGTGCCGCGCTCGAGCAGTTCGAGGCCCTTGACGCGCGGCCGTGGATGGAGCAGGCCCGCGCGGAGCTCGCGGCCACCGGCGAGACGCTGCGGCGTCGTGACCCTGCGACGATCGACGAGCTGACGCCGCAGGAGCTCCAGATCTCGCTGCTGCTCGCGGGCGGCAAGACGACGCGCGAGGCCGCGACCGCGATGTTCCTGTCTCCGAAGACGATCGAGTACCACCTCCGCCACGTGTACCTGAAGCTGGACATCCACTCACGGGAGGAGCTCGCACGCGCGCTGCAGGGCCTCGCTGCTGAGGCGATGTAGCTTCCATTCCGGCAGCAGCTCGGCGCCGAGCCGCTCGTAGAACGAAAGCGCTGAGGCATTCCAGTCGAGCGCTGCCCACTCGAGGCGGGCGCAGCCGCGCTCCACCGCGATTGCGGCGACATGGCGCAGCAGCGCGCCGCCGACGCCGCCGCGGCGATGCTCCGGCGGCACGTAGAGATCCTCGAGCCACAGCCCGGGCCGGCACTCCCAGGTGGAGAAGCTGCCGTGGAACAGCGCGAATCCAACTGCTGCGCGGTCGCGCTCGGCGATCACCGCCTCAGCTGCCGGCGCAGGCCCGAACAGCGCGTCCCGCAGCAGCTCCGGCGTGCCGACTACCTGCTCGGGCGCCCGCTCATACGTGGCCAGCTGCACGATCAGCGAGAACAGCAGCTCCACGTCGTCCTCCCGCGCGGGGCGGATGCGCAGCTCGGCGGTCATCGGGCTCAGCGCCCGCTAAAGCTCGGGGGGCGCTTCTGCAGGAAGGCGGTGACGCCCTCCGCGAAGTCGGCCGACTCCGCTCGCTGCTGCTGGAGCACCGCCTCGGCCTCCAGCTGCGTGGCGAAGGCGGCGTAGGCGACCGCGTTCAGCATCTGCTTGATCGCGCCGTAGGAGCCTGGCGGTCCGGAGGCCAGGCGGCCGGCAACCAAGCCGGCCGCCCCGTGCAGATCGTCGTCGCCCACCACCCGGTTGACGAGCCCCCACTGAAGCGCCTGCGCCGCCGGAATGCGCTCGCCCAGCAGCGCGATCTCGGCCGCTCGGGTGTGCCCGGCGCGCGCCGTCAGCGTGGCCGAGGCGCCGCCGTCGATGGCCAGCCCGATGTCGGCGAACGCGAGCAGGAAGTATGCGGACTCGGCCGCCACGATCAGGTCGCAGGCGAGCGCCAGCGACCAGCCGATCCCCACCGCCGGCCCGTTGACCGCGGCCAGCGTCGGCTTCGGGAACTCCCTGACGCGCGCGATCAGCGGGTTGTAGACCTCGCGCAGCGGCGTCAGCACATCCGGCTTGCCAGCTGGCGTGAGACCGACGCCGCTCTTCAGATCGGCGCCGGCCGAGAACGCGCGCCCGGCGCCCGTGATCACGACCGCTCGCGCCTGCTCGTCGGCTTCGACCTGCTCGAGCACGGCGAGCAGCTCCTCGCCCAGCTGCCGCGTCCACGCGTTCAGCGCGTCGGGGCGGTTCAAGGTGATCCAGGCGACGCGGTCGGCGACCGACAGCAGCACGGTTTCGAGCTCGAGCGTGGCCATCTGCCGCAATCCTGCCAGACCGCGTCAGGCTGGGTCTACCGGATGCCGTTGTTCACGACCCTTAGTAATATCGTGCAGATGATTGAGAAGCCTAACTTTGTGTTGTTGCCCGTGGTGCCCGGACTGAAGCACCGGGTGCCCCGGCTGAAGCGCCTGGTACCGCTGCTGACCGTGGTCGCCGGGCTGGCGCTGGGCGTGTCGGCCTGCGGAGGGTCCTCGGATAGCGCCTCGGGCGGCAGCTCGAGCGGCTCTTCCTCGAGTGGCAAGACGCAGCTGAACCTGGTCGCCTACTCGACTCCGAAGGCCGCCTACGCGGCACTGATCGCCGCGTTTGAGAAGACCTCCGCCGGCAAGGGGGTGAGCTTCGCGCAGTCCTACGGCGCCTCGGGCTCCCAGAGCCGGGCCATCGCCTCGGGCCAGCCGGCGGACGTGGTCGCGTTCTCCACCGAGCCCGACATGAGCACCCTGGTC
>JASHQV010000044.1 GCA_030038955.1 Solirubrobacteraceae bacterium | reverse complement strand
GGGGTGTATCGTGGCGCCCGCGGTCGGGAGCTAAGCAACCCAGGAGGATGAGCGAATGTTTCGGAGCATAGGAGCGGGCGCGCGGAGGTTGGCGCGTCCGGCCAAGCCGCTTGCGTTGGTGGGCGCGATTGCGTGCGTCTGCCTCGCAGCCGCCGGGCCGGCCAGCGCGAGCACGTGTACGCCCCCCGCGTGCCTCTCGTTCAATTACGCACTGCTTGATGCCGGTGGCACCGACGCCCACATCGTCACGCCATCGACGGCCCCGCTGACGGTCACACCAGCTTCTGAGACCCCCACGGGCACGGGCACTGCGGACTTCACAGTTCAGCCATCGGGTGTGAGCTTCCCGAGCTACAGCTTTACCGAGGATGGCGTCAGCGGCACGATCACCACGACGCTCGCCAACACCGCGAACGGCACCATCAACCTGAACACGGGAGCCGTCACGCTGCAGGCGGATTTCGCGGCCGACGTGGCGCTCCAGGACGTCGGCAGCTGCAGCCTCAGCACCGGTACCGTCGACCTGTCCACTTCGGGCGCGCAGCCGCTCGTCGGCGTTGCCTTTCCCCCTGGGGAGAGCGGAATCCCGACTGGTGCCGGCGCGTTCGGGGGTACGTGGCCATCGCTGAGTGGCTCGCCCTCTGGATCCGAAGCCTGCAACCTGCTTGAGCTGGCCGGCTACACGGGTCGCGGCGGCCTCTGGGTCTCCCGGAACCTCGCCCCACCGTCGGTCGCCGCGACCACGAGCAAGCTGAAGACGGTGAAGGCGCGCAAGACGGAGAAGATCAACGTCAAGCTCGCCAACAGCGGTGGCGCCGCCAGCGGTGCGTACAAGGTCTGCCTGAAGGCGCCGAAGGGAGTCAAGGGTGGCGCCTGCAAGACCGTGTCGAACGTCGCCGCTGGCAAGTCCAGCACCGTCACCTTCAAGGTCAAGGCGACCAAGAAGAAGACCAAGCACTACACGCTCACGCTGACCGCCACGCCGACAGCGATGGCGCTGCCGACTGTGACCAAGTCGCTCACCCTGAAGGTCAAGAAGTAACGCCGTAAACGAGAGCAGCCGTCACACTCCTGCCGCCGCGCCGAGCGCGGCGGCAGGAGCCTGCGGACAGACCGGAGGAAAGATGTTGAAGGCAAGGATGGGGGCGGCCGCGGTGGCGGTGTCGCTCTCGCTGCTGGCCACCGCAAGCGCGCTGGCGGCCTCGCAGCAGAAGCACTACTACCTGGCGCTGGGCGACTCGCTGTCGGTCGGCTTCCAGCCGACCGGCCCCAGCTACGCCGGGGTCGAGACCAAGCAGGGTTATGTCAACGACCTGTACGCCAAGTACTCCCGAGAGGTGGGGCACCTGAAGCTGAAGGACATCGGCTGCCCCGGCGATACGACCGGCAGCCTGCTGACCGGCTCCGGCAACGACGCCAGCGCCAAGCAGTTCCACTGCGACCGCAAGGGCGGATCGCAGCTACACGCCGCGGTCAAGTTCCTGAAGGCGCACCACAGCAAGGGCGAGGTGCCGCTGGTGACGATCGACATCGGCGCCAACGACGTCGATGGCTGCGTGAACGAGCCAACGGAGTCCCAGATCCTCAGCTGCGTGAGCACCGGCGAGAACGAGATCAAGACGCAGACGCCGAAGATTCTGAAGGCGCTGCGCAAGGCGGCCCCCAAGGGGACGAAGCTCGCCGCGATGAACCTGTACGACCCGGTGCTGGCCTACGAGCTCAGCTCCAACTCCAGCGAGCAGACCTTGGGCAAGCTGTCGCTGTCGCTGGTCAAGGACATCAATGACGACATCGCCACCGCCGACAAGAGCGAGCACTTCAAGACTGCCGACGTCGCCGGCGCGTTCGACACCTACGACACGACGCCGGAGGCATTCGACGGCCAGCAGGTCCCCACCGACGTGGTCAACATCTGCCAGCTCACGTGGATGTGCGCGCCGGCCCCGCAGGGTCCGAACATCCATGCCAACAAGGCCGGCTACAAGCTGATCGCGAAAGCGTTCGAGAAGGTGATCGGGAAGCTGAGGTAGCCGTGCGGGAGGGGGCGCCGCGCCGCCCAGGCGGCGCGGCGCCCCCAGCTCAGACGGAGGCGACCGTCCGCTTGCGCGCCCGGCTCGCCTTCGCGCGCACGCCCGCGTCGAGCACGGTCTTGCGCAGGCGCACGGCATGCGGGGTGACCTCGACGCACTCGTCCTCGCGGAGGAACTCCATCGCCTGGTCGAGCGACAGCTCGCGCTTCGGCACTAGGCGGACGAGCTCGTCGGCCGTCGCCGAGCGCATGTTCGTCAGATGCTTCTCCTTGCACGGGTTGACGTCGAGGTCCTCGGCACGCGAGCCCTCGCCGACGATCATCCCCTCGTACACCTCGTCGCCCGGGCCGACGAACAGGGTGCCGCGCTCCTGCAGGTTGAACAGCGCGTAGGCGGCGACGCGCCCGGCGCGATCGGACACCAGCGAGCCCGTCGGTCGCGTGCGCAGCTCGCCGTGCCATGGCTCCCAGCCGTCGAACACGTGATGGACGATGCCGGTCCCGCGCGTCTCGGTGAGGAACTCGGTGCGGAAGCCGATCAGCCCTCGCGCCGGCACCAGATACTCGATCCTGACCCAACCCGCTCCATGGTTGACGAGCTGCTCCATGCGTCCCTTGCGCAGCGCCAGCAGCTGCGTGACGACGCCGACGAACTCCTCGGGCACGTCGATGCTCATCCGGTCGACCGGCTCGCACCGCTGCCCGTCGATCTCGCGGGTCAGCACCTGTGGCTTGCCGACGGTCAGCTCGAACCCCTCGCGGCGCATCAGCTCGACCAGCACCGCCAGCGCCAGCTCGCCACGCCCCTGCACCTCCCAGGCATCGGGGCGCTCGGTGTCGAGCACCCGCAGTGACACGTTGCCGACCAGCTCGCGCTCCAGTCGCTCCTTGATCTGGCTGGCCGTCAGCCGGTCTCCGTCCTGGCCCGAGAGGGGCGAGTCGTTGATCCCGATCGTGACCGACAGCGACGGCTCGTCGACGGTGATCACGGGCAGCGGACGGGGGTCATCGAGCGCCGCCAGCGTCTCGCCGATCGTGATCTCGGGGATCCCCGCGACCGAGATGATCTCGCCGGCCTCGGCGCGCTCGGCAGGGACTCGCTCGAGCGCCTCGGTGACGTACAGCTCGGTGATCCGCACCGGCTCGATCGAGCCGTCGGCGTGGCACCAGGCGACGGTCTCGCCGCGGCGCACGCTGCCGTGGCGGAGGCGGCAGATCGCGATCCGCCCGACGTACGGGGAGGCGTCGAGGTTGGTCACGTGCGCCTGCAGCGGCTCGCGCTCGTCGTACTCGGGCGGCGGGATGTGCGACACCAACAGGTCGAGCAGCGGCTGCAGGTCGGTGCCCGGCTGGGCGGGATCGAGCGACGCCTGCCCCGCCCTCGCGTTGCAGTACACGATCGGGAAGTCGATCTGGTCCTCGTCGGCGTCGAGGTCGAGGAACAGCTCGTAGACCTCGTCGACGACCTCGTTGATCCGCGCGTCGTGGCGGTCGATCTTGTTGACCGCGAGGATCACCGGCAGTCGCGCCTCCAGTGCCTTGCGCAGCACGAACCGCGTCTGCGGCATCGGCCCGTCGCTGGCGTCAACCAGCAGCAGCACCCCGTCGACCATCGTCAGCCCGCGCTCGACCTCGCCGCCGAAGTCGGCGTGCCCGGGGGTGTCGACGATGTTGAGCTTGACGCCGCCGTAGTGGATCGCGGTGTTCTTGGCGAGGATCGTGATCCCCTTCTCGCGCTCCAGATCCATCGAGTCGAGCACGCGCTCGGCGACCGCCTGGCCGGCGCGGAACGCTCCCGTCTGCCACAGCAGCGCATCGACCAGCGTCGTCTTGCCGTGGTCGACGTGCGCGACGATCGCGAGGTTGCGGATGTCGTCTCTGGTCTTCATCGCTCGGCGTCTCAAGATAGCTGGGCGCCCGACGCCTGCCACAGCCCCGTCGAGATCGCAATCATTGATCTCCTGGCTCAATAAATGCGATCTCGACCGGACGGGCACGCCGATCCACTCCGGTGAAGCACCGTCAGCCGCATGCGCCGCTCGGGATCAGCAGTCGCCTCAGTCTGGCTCGACCCACGGCTCGCCCCGCTCGGCCGCGCCCATCCCGGTCCACAGAGTGGCCGTGATCGCGCGCACCATCTCCGCGCGAGGGGTCTCCGGATGGGCGCGCCACCAGCGCGCGGCGCCGTGCATCGCGTCGATGTGGATCGCGAAGATGATCCGGCCGACATCGCTGGCCGGGTTGAGGCCGCTGAGGCGGGCGTCCGGTGCCAGCAGCTCCGCCAGCAGCCGGTTGGACTCGGCGCGCACGGTGCGGTAGTCGTCGGCGACGGCGGGGTCGAGCGGCGGGTGTGCCGGGAACAGCAGCCGCCAGGCCTGCGGGCGCTCCTCGACGAACCGCAGAAACGCGTCGTAGGTCGCCTGCATCCGCTCGCGCATCGGAGCCTCAGAGGCGATCGGCCCCGACAGGAACGACAGCAGCGCGGCGTGCTGGCTGCGCAGCAGCTCGACGAACAGCGCGTGCTTCGACGGGAAGTGGTCGTACAGGACGGTCCGACTGACGCCGGCGGCCTCGGCGATCCGCCCGACCGAGGCGCCCTCGTAGCCGAGCTGTGCGAACTCCACCGTCGCCGCCTCGACGATCAGCTCGCGGCGGGCGGCGGCGTGCAGGCGTCGGCGCGGAGGGCCGCCGCCCCGCGCGGGCGGCGTCTGCCGACCAGCGTGACGCGTCCGTTGAGCTGCCACCTGAGTATTATCCGACATGGGTGTCGGTTGTGACCGCCGCCGGCCCGCCTCCCCACGAAACGAACCTCCAAGGAGCCCGTTGATGCCAGCCACTGAGCCACTCGTATTCGACGCGATCCGCACGCCACGCGGCAAGGGCAAGGTGAACGGGTCGCTGCACACGACCAAGCCGATCGATCTCGTGGTCGGGCTGATGCACGAGCTGCTGAGCCGCAACGACCGCTTCAACCCCGGCCGCGTCGACGACGTCGTGCTCGGCTGCGTGTCGCCGCTCGGAGACCAGGGCGGCGACATCGCCAAGGCCGCCGCGATCAAGGCAGGCCTGCCGCCGGAGGTTCCGGGCATGCAGCTCAACCGGTTCTGCGCGTCCGGCCTCGAAGCGGTCAACGTCGCCGCCCAGAAAGTCGCCTCGGGCTGGGAGGACCTGGTGCTCGCCGGCGGCGTCGAGTCGATGTCGCGCGTGCCAATGGGCTCCGACGGCGGCGCCTGGGCGATGGATCCCGAGACCGCCTACGACACCAGCTTCGTCCCGCAGGGGATCAGCGCCGACCTGATCGCCACCGTCGAGGGATTCGAGCGCGACGAGGTCGACGAGTACGCTGCCCGCTCGCACCAGCGTGCCGCCGCCGCCCGAGAGCAGGGCCGCTTCAACGGCTCCGTGGTTCCCGTGCGGGACATCAACGAGCACGTCGTGCTCGAGCAGGACGAGCTGATCCGCCCCGACTCGACCGTCGAGACGCTGTCGCAGCTGAAGCCGTCGTTCGCGACGATCGGCGACGCCGGCGGGTTCGACGCGGTTGCGCTGCAGAAGTACCACTGGGTCGAGAAGATCAACCACGTGCACACGCCGGGCAACTCGTCGGGGATCGTCGACGGCGCGGCGCTGCTCGCGGTCGGCAACGAGCGGATCGGCGATGAGCTGGGCTTGGAGCCGAAGGCGAAGATCCTGTCGACGGCGCTGTCGGGCGCCGACCCGACGATCATGCTGACCGGCCCGGCGCCGGCCTCGAGGAAGGCGCTCGCGAAGGCCGGCCTGACCGTCGACGACCTCGACCTGATCGAGATGAACGAGGCGTTCGCCGCGGTCGTGCTGCGGTTCATGAAGGACATGGGGATCGACTCACAGCGCGTCAACGTCAACGGCGGCGCGATCGCGATGGGCCACCCGCTCGGCGCCACCGGCGCGATGATCCTCGGCACGCTGATCGACGAGCTGCACCGCACCGGCGGGCGCTACGGGCTCGTGACCCTGTGCGTCGGCGGCGGCATGGGAATCGCGACCGTCGTCGAGGCGATCCGATGAGCGCGGCGGCAGACGGTCACGCAACCGATCCGATGCGCGAATCGCCCACGATCAAATGGCAGCAGGACGACGACGGGGTCGTGATCCTCACGCTCGACGACCCAGGCCACTCGGCGAACACGATGAACCAGGCATACCTCGACTCGATGAAGGCGACGGTCGAGCGCCTCCAGGAGCACAGGGACGAGATCAAAGGGGTGGTGATCACCTCCGCCAAGAAGACGTTCTTCGCTGGCGCCGACCTCAACGACCTCCGCAAGGTCCGTTCCGAGGACGCCGAGCAGCTGTCGCAGCTCGTGCGCACCAACCAGGCGCTGCTGCGCGCGCTCGAGACGCTCGGCAAGCCGGTCGTCGCGGCGATCAACGGCGCGGCCCTCGGCGGCGGCCTGGAGATCGCGCTCGCGACCCACCATCGTGTGATCGTCGACGACCCGAAGGCAGTGATCGGCTTCCCCGAGGTCAGGCTCGGGCTGCTTCCCGGCGCCGGCGGCGTCGTCCGCACGGTGCGGATGCTCGGGATCGTCCAGGCGCTGATGGGCGTGCTCCTACAGGGCCAGCGGCTGCGCCCCGACAAGGCCAAGGAGCTGGGGTTGGTCGATGAGGTCGTCGGCTCCCGCGACGAGCTGATCCCGGCGGCG
>JASHQV010000413.1 GCA_030038955.1 Solirubrobacteraceae bacterium | reverse complement strand
TGGTGCGACACGTGTAGGCGTGCGGTAGGGTGCCGCCAGCGGTTCGGGAGAGAGCATCGCTCCGCCAAAGCCAGGCGAAGCGGCTCTCGAAGGCAGCCGACCAAGGCTTATTCCGTGCGCAGGCTACGCGCGGAAGCAGGCAAGATCGGCGCCCCCGGGCCGCTTTTCTGTGCCTGGGCTGCGGCGATCGTAGCCGCCTCGCTGCCGCAAACAACCCCGGGGCACGCTTGCCGGGGGCGACCCGCGCACGCCGCCGGGGAGCGACCCACGCACGCTGCCCGGGAGCGACCCACGCATGCTGCCCGGGGGCGACCCGCGCGATGAACAGGCTCGGGAGGACGCCGTTCTCGCCTCGCGGCGATCCCGTCCGTGCCGCTGGGTAACTTGCAGGGCGCGGCTTCGCTGCCGCCGACGCGGCGCAGGTGCCTGCCCTGCGCGGTCGTGCGACCGGGGCGCCCAGGGAGCCGGGCGCTGAGGGTCAAACCCCGGACAAGACCCCAGCTAGCCCGCCCGCTCCCCTATTCCAGCAGGATCGACGCCGACACAACGATCCGCGACCGGACCAAGTGCGACCGAGTTTCGCTTCGCGTCGACGACGCAAGACCGGCCCTCCCGCCGGCGGATCCGGCGTCGCTACGGCGCGCTCGTGACGGTCGCTCACTCGACCGTCGCAGCTTCGGGGATGCGGACCGCGTCGGCGGCCTCGGTCACATGGATCGTGCGGGTCAGCTCCGCAATCAGGTCGTAGCCATCCCAGAACCTGCCGAAGCTCAAGGCGTCACCGAAGCCTACGATTCGGTCGACGCCGCGCCCGTGCAGCGACCGCGCAAACGCGGTCAGCTCCTGGCTCGAGAAGCCGTGTGCCACCACCGTCTGGTCCTTGCGCTGGACGAAGTCGACCAGGTCCGACAGCGCATCCACACGGGCCTCGAAGAACAGCCCGAAGCCCACATGGCCCCGATCGAACGCGGTGAGGTCCTTCAGGCTGAGCAGCACCAGATCGTTGCCGAGCTGATGCACACGCTCGACGGGACGGTCAATCAGCGCCTCGTAGGTGAACGTCAGCTTCGCGGTCGCCGAGCCGGGCGCGAGCCGGTAGCCGCGCGCGGTGATCACCCGCGCGAGCTCCTCGAGCAGGAGCCGACGAGCCTCGTCCACGTTCGCCTCCTCGCCGACCCAGACGAGCAGGCGCGGCGAGGCGCACGCGAGCTGATCGAACCAGTAGGCGTCTCGAAACAGCCGCTCCGCCAGCGTCGACCGAGCATCGGGCTGCGCTTCGAGCACCGCATCCGGACGGAGCACCGCGAACGAGAAGCGGTCGCCGAAGGTCAGCTCGTGAGCCGCCACGCCGATCGGAACGGCGCGCAGCTGAGCGACGGTCTGATCGCCTCCCCACAGCAGGCGCACGTCCGCCTCGCGGGAGAGTGCGGCGGTCGGCTCGGGTTCGTGGTCGTAGGAGACGACCGCCAGCTCCCGGCTGAACTCGGTGAAGCGCGCTTGCGCCAGGACCCCGCTGAGCACTTCACACAGCAGCTTGACCTGGGGGCCGAGCCGACTGCGCGACACCCGCACGACGTTGAGGTTGCCGACCGCGAATGAGGTCATCAGCGGGTATGTGAACATCGTCTCGACGTTCGTCGGTGGCAGGTGAAACGCGAGTCCGCGAGGAACGCGTAGCGACCCGCCCGCCTCTAGCACGGAGAACTGCTGCGCTAGCCGCAAGACTTCGCTGCGGCGCAGCCAGAACGCCGCGGCGAGCAGCTCCGGGTAGCTCCTGGCAGCTGGATGATCGAAGATCGCTCGTGACACCGCCGCGCTGAACTCGATCCGCGCGGGATGAAACGGACTGGCGCAGTCTCGCGGCGCCTGACGCAGCCTGCGGACCAGCTCACTGACCTCGACACGTGCGGGGCGGGGAACGAGTTGCTCGACGATCACGCCGCCAGCTCCGCGAGCTCGGGGCTCGTGTCGCCGCAACCGCGACGCTCCGCCTCGGGGACCCGGCCCAGGATCGAGACCGCCTTGCCAAGGCGACCGCAGGGACAGCCGTCGACGGCTTCGACGCGCGCAAGATCGGCGGTGATGACGGAATGCCCCGGATAGCTCTCGGGAAGTGCGCTGACCGTCTGGGCGACGCCCACCTCGCCGTCTGCGACAACCTCCCACGAGGCCGGGTCGCGAACGATCAGCTCCGCGGCGTTCGGCGTATGGAGGTACCCATGCTCGCATTCGACCAGCACCGTGCCGATCTGCTCGGCCATGCCATAGAAGTTGTGCACGCGCTGCAGCCCGGTGAGGCGCTCGAGCTCCGCTTTGAACTCGCGGCTCGTGACGGCTCGGTCGGCCAGTTTCTTCCAGCCGCCGGAATGAATCAGGATCGCCTCCTGCAGGTTCAGCTCGCCTGGGCGTAGCGACCCGAGCAGATGCTCCCAGACGATGAAGGTGAAGCCGAACATCAGGAGCGGGGAGCCCGCGTGCTCCGCCAACCAGCTCGCGAGCCCCTCGCGGTCGAGGCGCATGCGCTCGTCGAGCGCGTAGAAGTGGTCGCGTCCGAACGTCGCCATCCCGACGATCCCGGCGGCTCGGGCGGAATGGATGCGCCGATCGCGGATCGTCGAGTGCGAGTCGATGATCACCATCGGCAGCCGCGAGCGACCCAGCCAGTGGGTCATGATCCCGGCAAGGCAGCGCGTCTGAAGCCTCGCGGCAGTCGCGTCGAGGTACACGCGGCTGACGGCCTCGCCGGTGGTACCCGAGGAGGTCACGACCTTGAACACCTGCTCCGCGCCGATGCTGCGAAGCTCGTGGCTCTTGAACAGCCCGACCGGGAGCATCGGCGCGCATGCGGGCGAGGTGATTCGCTCAGGGTCGTAAGCCAACGCGGAGAGGATCCGCCGGTACGGCTCACAACGCTCGCGGTGCAGTTGCGTCAGCTGTCGTAGGCGCTCGGTGAGGATCGCCTCCTTGTCCTCCTGTCGGAGCGAGTACTGGTCGCGCTGCACGAGCTCGTCAACGTGCATCGCGTTCGGCCAGCCGCTCGTAGTCGATCTTGCCCGACGCGCGCCGCGGCAGCTCGTCGATCTCCCGCACCGCGAAGGCACGCGGATTCAAGTTGAAGCGGCGCGCGACCGCTCGCCGCAACTCGTCGGCGTCGATGCCGGCGTGCGGCTCCCGCCAGAGCACGATCCCGTCGCCGCCGTCGGCGGCGGCTACGGGGCCGTAGACGCTCGCCACAGACTCGATCTCGTCCAGGTTCTGTCGCACGCCAAAGACCTTCGCGATCCGCTTGATCCGACCGGTGACCCGGAAGAAGCCATCCGCGTCGAAGCAGCCGAGGTCTCCCGTGCGCAACTCGCCGCCCTGCGTATCACCGCACGCCAGCTCGTCACGGTGCCGGGCATAGCCCAGCATCACGTTTGGGCCCTGGTAGGCCAGCTCGCCCTCGACATCGGGGTCGGTCACGAGCTGGCCGTCGAACCGGACGCTCAGACGTCCCCAGGGGATCGGGATCCCGATCGTGTGCGCCTTGTCCGGCAGCGCCTGCGGAGGCACGTAGGAGATCCGCGCCGTCGCTTCGGTCTGCCCGTACATGACCCACAGCCGCCCACCTCGCTCGCGCATCAGCTCGTGGAGCTCGATCACCGACTCGGGCGCCAAGCGGCCACCGGCTTGGGTGAGCGTCCGCATCGTCTCCGGCATCGAGTTGCGCAGCAGGCCCGTGCGCTCGAGGATCGCGTATGAGTACGGAACACCCGCGAACGAGGTCGCGCCCCAGCGCGCGGCGTCTGCCCAGAACCCTGGTCGCATGATCGAGTCGGCCGAGAGGATCACGCTGGCGCCCGCGACGAGATGGCTGTGGAGCACCGATAGGCCATACGAGTAGTGGATCGGCAGGCTCAGGATCGCGCGCTCGCGGCCGTCGAGCTCGAGGTATCGGGCGATCGAGCTGGCGTTGGCTGCGATGTTGCGGTGCGACAGCCGCACCAGCTTGGGGCTCCCGGTGGTGCCAGAGGTCGACAGCAGCACCGCTAGTTCGCTGGCAATCCGGAGTCGCGGTGCATCCGCCTGGCGGTGGACGCGAGGGCGCTCTCGATCTTCTGGACGCACGACGAACGCCGGCCGGTAGTGCCCGATCAGCGGCGCGATCAGGTCGACAGGTGCGTCGGCATCGAACAGCGCGACAGCGTGTCCAGCCCGGAGCGCGCTCAGATAGCCGATGATCGAGGCGACGTCCTGGCGGCTGAGACAGAACACCAGCTCGGGCCGAGGGGCCGCCAGGCGTTCGGCGAACGCATCGACGGCGTCTGCCAGCTCGTCCTGGGTCCACACCCGCCCGGCGGCCGCATCGACCAGGACCGGCACGCCCGTGGGCCGATCCAGGAACGCTAACGGCGACCGCGGCTCGACCAGCGGCGTGCCGGGGATGCTACGTGGCTGCTGAACCGGGCCGGTGATGCTGCTGGCAAGTTGGATTACACCTCGACGCCGTGGCTTCGGAGGGTCTCGACCGTCTTTGCGTAGCTGCTCATGCCGACGATCTCGTCGGTCTCCAGGCTGATACCGAACTTTTCCTCGAGCTCTGCCACAAGCGCCATGTGACCAACGGAATCCCACTCGGGATTCTTTCCGATCTCGAGCGCCTCGATATCGGAGTCCGAGGGCAGGTCGAGCGCGAGGATGAAGGCGTCCTTCACCGTGTGATCAGCCGTGCCCACCCTATTGCCCCTTCGGTGGATTGCTTCGCCGAAACGGACTGCCGGGCGAGGCTCCAGCCGGGACATACCCGGATCCCTCGTTCGCGAGCGCTTCCCGCTGAGCCCGCTTGCGCTCCTCGGTGATGCCCGAGAAGATCGTCCAGCCTTGATGGGGCCAGTTCGGCGCGCGTGCGGCGCTGGCGCGCTGCCAGGCAACCGCCGACTTGATCGCGGAGATCTTCGCGGGGTTTCCAATCACGAGCGATCCGGGAGGAACATCGCCATGAACGACCGCGCCCGCGCCCAACACGGAGTCCTCTCCGACCGTGGTCCCGGGAAGCAGGATCGCTCCGACGCCAACGTACACGCGCTTGCCGAGCACCACCCGGCCAAGCCGTGTCTGGCCGGTGTGCTGGACGAGGCTCGTGTCGTGGGTGATGATCGCCACGTACGGTCCGAGCGTGACGTAATCGTCGATCGTGATCAGCCAGGGATGTAGCTGATCGATGTAGATCGGACGCGAGATGTGCGTGCCGACCCCGAGCTCGAGACCTTGCGCGACCAGACGTTGCAGGTTCGGGTCGCCCCGCATCCGGTCCACGACGCGCCGCTTGATCCCTGCCAAGGCCTCGCCGATCACCAGCACGAGTGTACCCGCGATCGACCCGCGGCAGACCGGGCGGCGAGGCGGTGCTTCTGATGCTCGGCTAGGCCATCGATGATCTGACGCAGTGCCGGCTGTCAGCATGACCAATCGGCCCTCGAGGTTCTCGGGTCGGCGGGGGAGCTGGTCGCGCTGGCTGCTCGAGCTGATCGAGTCGGAGCGCCTCAGCAACGAGCTTGGTGTCGCCGCTCGCTTACGCGGGCGTCGTCTGCTGTGCTGCGCAAGCCGTCTGTCGTTCCTGTGCCCCCGTGAGCGAGCGACGGGCCGTGGTCGCCTTGCTGCTGAGCAGGATCGTGACGCTGATGGCGGCGAGGGTCGCGGCGCCGGCTGCGTAGAGCAGCCCGATGTGGATCCCCTCGACGAAGGCGTCGCGGGCGTGGGCGCCGGTTGATCCGCCGGCGTGGATGGCGACGGCGAAGGACGCGCGGGCACTGGCGATCAGCGGCGGTGGGGCGCCTGGGAGCTGGAGGCTGGCACGGTAGACGGCGGTGACGATGCTGCCGATCACGGCGGTGCCGAGCGCGCCGCCGATCTCTCGAGAGAGGTCGTTCAGCGCCGAGCCGACGCCTTGCTGTGTCTGGGGCAGGGCTTCGGTGATGGCCGCCGTGGCTGGCGTCGTGGCCAGACCCATGCCCACGCCGAGGGGGATCAGGCCGGCGAGGATCAGCAGGTAGGGGGTGTGGGTGCCGACGCGGGAGAGGACCGCGAGCCCGCTGGCGACGAGGACGAGTCCGGAGACGCACACGCTGCGAGTGCCGAACCGGGACACCAACCGGGAGGTGAGCCTCGCGGCCGGCATCATCGTTGCCGACAGGGGGAGCACGGCCAGCGCGGCAAGCAACGGGCTGTAGCCACGGACTCCCTCGAGATACTGCAGCGAGACGAACGTGAAGCCGAAGAAGGCGAAGAACTGGATCGCGATCGACAGGCTGCCGGCCGACAGCCTGCGATTTGAGAACAGATGCGGGTCCAGCAACGGGTAGCGCTGGCGGTGCTCGTAGAGCACGAAGCCGGCGAGCGCGGCCCACCCGGCGACCACGCCGGCGACGGTGCGGAGGCTCAGCCAGCCGACGTCGGGGGCCTCGATGATGCTGAAGACGAGCGCGACCAGCCCGATCGTGGCGAGCAGCGCCCCGCCTCTGTCGAGCGGTGGAGCGCCCGGCTGGGAGGACTCGGGGACGAAGTAGACCGCGCCGGCGACGGCCACGGCAGCGAGGACGACGTTGATTGCGAACGCGGCCTGCCAGGAGAACCATTGCAGCAGAATGCCGCTGGCCAGCAGCCCCAGGATCGCGCTGCCTCCGGCGACTGCTGCCCAGACTCCGACCGCCTTGGTGCGCTCCTCGGGCGGGAACGTGCCGGTGATCGTGGACAGGGTGGCTGGCATGACCAGCGCGGCGCCCAAGCCGATCAGACCGCGCAGGCAGATCAGCTCGGTGGCCGAGGTGACCGTCATCGCCGCCGCCGAGGCCGCTCCGAAGACGATCAGCCCACCGATCAGCGCCTTACGGCGGCCGTAGCGGTCGCCGAGCGCCCCGGCCGGCAGCAGCAGGACCGAGAAGACCAGCAGATAGGCGTCGATGATCCATTCCAGCTGCGTTTGGCTGGCGTGTGTGCTGCGGACCAGGTCCGGGATGGCGACGTTCAGCGATGCCATCGCGGCGGAAACGGCTCCGAGGGCGATGCAGACGACAGCGGTGACCAGCGACAGGCTCACCGGCTGATCGTTGGGACGGACACGGCTCAGCATTGCTCGACTCCTAATTGAAGGAACGTTCGTTTTTACGTTCTAACAGCCGCCGTGTGACGCGTCAAGAGCGAATCTTCGTTTTTTATGTGATACGTTTGGCAGATGCCACGGATCACCGACGAACGGCGGGCGGCCCGCCGCGAGCAAATCCTCGAGGCGGCCCGTGCCTGCCTGCAGGAGTACGGCCTCGAGGCGGTGTCGATGGAGATGATCATCGCCCGCTCCGGCCTCTCGACCGGCGCCGTGTACGGCTACTTCAAGGGCAAGGACCAGATCATCAATGCGGTCATCACGGACGGAACGGCGGCGATGGCCGCCGACCTCGCGCCGATCCTCACCAACCCCGACCCGCCGCCGCCGTCCGAGCTGATCGAGCAAGTGCTGCGCGCGATCGTCGATTTCGGCCGGCACAAGCCCGGCGACATCGATCGCCTACTCGTCTCGCTGCACGGCTGGAGTCACGCCCAGAGCGACCCCCAGCTCAGGGCGGCCACCCGCGCCGCCTATGCCGGCCTACGCAGAAGGTTCGACGACCTTGCCAAGCGGTGGCAGGCCGCTGGAACGCTCGACACCACGATCGACTCAAAAGCAGTCGCGCAGCTGCTGACGTCGATCACGCTCGGGTTCGTGGCACAGCGAGCCCTCGCCGGATCGGCCGACCTGACCGCCCACGTCTCCGCCCTGAAAGCGATCGGCCCTCCACCAATCACCGCCCGCACCGCATCCCGCCATCCATGAACACCACGGTGTCGGCGACCTCCTTTCGCGCGCGAAGCTGGTATCTCGCCGGGCGGCGTGCCCTGCATCTCTGACGACTACGGACAGCTTGCGTCGGCGCTCTGCCCGAGTGTCCCTACTAGAGTCGTCGGTACCGCGATTTGCGCGGCTCGATCTCGTGATCGGATCGTGAGCGCCGTGTCTGCTCCTGAGCCCCATCCCCACCTTGCCGATTTGCTCGACCTCGAGCCCAAGAGCAACGCTGTTGATCTACTCGATCGAACCCGCTAGGACGTGACGATGGGAAGGCAGGCAGCCGCCGTGCTCTATGTGCTTGGGCTGGTGGTCGTCGTGGTCGGCGTGGACATCCTGTTCTTCAGGCACCACCTCTTGGAGCGACTGATCGTAAACGTCGGGATTGTCCTGGTATTCGTGGCGTTCTATTTCAGGTTCCTGAAGCATCCATGACCGATCCGACGCGGGGCACCGTCCCTTCGAGCGGGCACCTGCGCGACAACGCGGCCGGGCGCCGCGGCCAGACGACAGCGGGCTCCCACGTGGCTGTCGCCGAGCGGCGGGGATCCCGCTGACTCACACGGAGGGTCGATTCAAAGCCCTTCGTGATGCCGCTTGGCCGGGGGTCGGAAGCGTACGAGCCCGCACTCGACAGAGCCAGGACCCACAGCGCCCAGCGGAGGCTGCTCCGCCATTTCTGCCTTCACGAACTTGCGCCAGCGCCATCGCTTCCGTTGCGACGCGCTACGCGCAGCAGCTACCACCAGCCTGGGACATATTCGGGAGATGCTCGGCCGAAAACCCAAGCCCGCCGGGGGACTCGAACCCCCAACCCCTTCATTACAAGTGAAGTGCTCTGCCAGTTGAGCTAGGCGGGCTGGGCGCCGGGCGATCGAATGAGGAGGGACCGCATCGTCCGGGGAGACAACCACGAGGCGCAGACTGAGTCTTGCAGGCGGAGCGGCCGGGATGGCAGCCGGAGATGCTCAGGCGCGGGTGCCGCTCAGACGCCTCGCGGCTGCGGAGTGATCGTCGCAGCCGGGCGTGTCGACGCTTGCAGGTGGTCAGCAGCG
>JASHQV010000412.1 GCA_030038955.1 Solirubrobacteraceae bacterium | reverse complement strand
ACGTTCTCGCCATCCAGGCCGCTGAGGAGGCCGAGCCGCTGGTCTTCTTCCGGGGCCAGTATGGCCGCTTCGTTGCTCCCGATCGGGATTCTTGACGTCTGCCTTTCTTTGATATCTGTCCGTCCGACGCTGTTCAGCGCAGTCAGGTCGGCCAAGGCCGGCGCGCCACTGGCGGCTCGGCTAGGTCCTCGGCCTCTGTGGTCTCGCCGCGCCCGCCGGTGCGAGCACGATCCAGAACAGCAGCGCTTCGCCGTTGCCCACGTTGCGCCAGCCGTCGACCCGCCCGCTGTCGGCCACCAGCACCTCGCCGCGGCGCACCGCTGGCGTCTGCCCTCCTACCGTGATCTGCACGAGACCGCTGGCGACTGCAACGATGCCGCTGCCATCGCGCGTGTGCGTCGGAGCGCCGCCTTCCCGTGGAGCGAGTTGAACGAGGTCGATCTGCACCTCCGAGTCGACGCTCCCGATCAGCGTCATCGTGTGCTCCGCCTTGCGATGCTGTGGGTCGTCGGGCCACCGACCAACGCGGTAGAGGTGAAGGTCCTCACCGCGCAGCAGATCATCGATGGTCATCCCGAGGCTCGTGCTGAGGCGGACCAGCGTCGACAGCGACAGACCGCGCTCGGCGCGCTCGGCCTGCGATATGGCACTTGGCGTCACGCCGCCGAGATGGGCGAGATCTTGCTGACTGAGTCCACGGGCGCGGCGGAGCGCCCGCAGCGACGCCGCCACACGTCCCGTGATGTTCGCTTCGTCCAGAATCGGACGGCCTCCCTCGAGGCGCCAGTGGAGCACCGAGCCCGTGACTTGATCGTCGCGGCCTTCGGCCTTGGTGACGCGAACGCTGCGGTCATCTACACGCAGGATGCACTGGGTGATCGCCCGCACGGTGTCCCGGATCGAGGCCGGGGTGTCGTACGCAGTCATCGTCCAGTAGGCGATAGCGCCCGCCTCCAGCAGCATCGGGCAGCAGCGGGCGAAGAACGCTCGCGCGCCGTTCGTGCCCCAGGCACGGGCCATCTCATCAAGCGACTCGAACAGCAGCAGCCGCCGGCTTGGAACGTGGCAGAGGCGCTGGATCTCACGCAGCAGGTTTCCCGGACCTGCCAGCGGGGTACCAGGTCGCGCGTCGATCGTGGTGATGCCGGCCGCGCCTGCCTCCAGGACCGAGCCGGCCGTCGCTTCCGCCTGAATCGGGCTGGCCGCGCCTATCCCCTGGACCGAGCCGGCCGTCGCTTCCGCCTGGATCGGGCTGGCCGCGCCTATCCCCTGGACCGAGCCGGCCGCCCCTGCCCCCTGGACCGAGCCGCCGACCGAGATGAAGGTCCGCGTCTCGAAGACATCCTTGACACTCGCGATCGCGGCGTAGAACGGGCCCGCCGAGCCGCCCTCCAGATCCCAGACCACGTTGTCGCCCCAGTACAGCTCGCCGAGCACCGCATCGAGCCCGTCGATGCCTGTGCTCACCTTGACCTTGGATGCTTCGCTATCAAGCATTGCTGTTGCCTCGCCAGAAGTCTGACTTTGTATCCAAGTCCTGCGCGACGCACAACGATGCCTCGAACAGGAGGTGAGATCAAGCTCCCACCCGCATGATCCGCGGAGCGCCAGCTAGAAGCGGCTGCTGCCCCTGGAGAAGCATTGCTGTAGTCGGTTACCACGTGTGTATGCGCGGGTACTACAACCACGTCCTAGCAGATCCGCCTCCTTCAGAGGGCTTCAATGGCCACACTCGTGCTTGTTCGCGGAATCGATCCGGATGCGGTCGAGTCGCGCCGGTGTGGCGTGTTCGTGCACCTGCTGGCTCACGTTCGCGCGTTCGCACTGGACAGGGCGCTGGCCCGCGGGGCCAGCCCCGACTCGTGCGCGACTTTGTCGGTGCGCGCCCAGAGGCTGATCGGCGCCACCCACCGTCGAGGGCTCGCTCGCGACGTGCGCAGCATAGTCAAGGTTGCATCGCGCTCTCCTCACCCTTTCGACCCCACGGTTCGCGTGCCACCCGACGTGCTCCTGGTCCGGGACTGGATGGAGGAGGTCGCTGAGATACTCGCGGGTCCCGTACCCGTTGATCCGCGTGGCGTGGCGCAAGTGGAGCTGCTCCTGTGTGACGGCGACGGACCCATGTATCGCACCGGTGGCGCACCGGCGCTCCGCCAATCGTTGGAGCAGATCATCGACGCCCTGGAACTGCCGCCCACGATCCTTACCGACGCTTGATACCGCGTACCTCGGGAGATCGCCGTTTCGACCTCAGCAATCTGGCGCAGGTGTAAGCGCAGTCAGCGAGGCGTCTACGAGGCGGGGACAACGAGCACTGGACATGGCGCCAGGTGCAGCAGTCGCTGCGTGACGCTGCCGACGGCGAGACCCACCAGCACGGTGTGCCCTCGTGTGCCGGCCACAATCAAGTCGGCGCCCTCCTGCTGCGCGACCTCCACGATCGCGTGCGCGGGGCCGGTGGCGCTGCCCCGGACAACCTTGATCTCCGCGTTTAGACCTTGTGCGGCCAGCTCGGAGATCTGATGGGAGATCTTCGATTCGCGCTCATCCTCGTCTGCGTTGACCGGCAGCTTGGCGCCGCGCCCGGCGACAGCGAGGTACTCGACGCTATGCACTGCCAGAAGCTGTGCGCCGTCCGCTGATGCGAGCGACTTCGCAAACTCGAGCGCGCGGTCGGCAGACTGCGAGCCGTCAGTTGCCCAGATGATCTTCTTGAACATGTCCGCTACTCCTCCCGGTCGAGGCATGGAATTGTACCTACAAGAAGGGGTCCTCCGGTCTTTCGGATGCGCAGGAAGGGTGCGCATCCCGCGCGATGATGCTCGCGTCCTCCGGGGGTGCAGGAAGGGTGCGCATCCCGGCGTGAGCGGCGGGCACAGGTCTCATTCTCTGGCCTGCTGGATGAATGCCCGGATCAGCGGTGAGTCGCTGTCGGCGCGGGTGATCGCGAGGAGCTGCGATGTGGGGGCCCCCGCGAGGGGTCGGTAGGTGACGCCGGCGAGCGCAAGTCGTGCGACCGAGGCGGGTGCGAGGGTGACGCCGAGACCGGCGGCGACGAGGCCGATGATCGTGAGCATCTCTGGGGCGTACTGGACGACTCTGGGGTGAACGCCGGTTGCCGCGAGAGTCGAGATCAGCAGGTCGTGGTATCCGGGCGCCTGCTCGCGTGGGAACAGGATGAGCGGCTCGGCGGCGAGCCGGCGCAGCGGCACCCGGCGCATTGCCGCAAGCGGATGATCGTCGGGCACCGCGGCGACTGTGTGCTCGCGGATGACGAGCTCGTCGCGGAGGTCGTCGGACTGCTCGATCGGGGGGCGAACCAGCCCGATGTCGGTCGTGCCCGCGCTGATCGCCTTGAGCTGGTCGGCCGTGGGTCGCTCGTGGAGCTCGATCTCCACGTCGGGGCGCGCGGCGCGGAAGCGCTGTACCGCGCCGGGAACGATCGACAGGAGCGCCGAGCCGACGAAGTTGATGCGCACGCGTCCGCTCTGCCCGGAGTCGATCCGGCGGGCTGTGGTCACGGCCCCGTCGAGTTGCCCGAGCAGCGTGCGGGCGTCGTGCAGGAACGCGGCGCCCGCCGGGGTGAGCTCGACCTGCCGACGTGTGCGGCGGAGTAGCTGGCAGCCGATCTCTTGTTCGAGCCCGCGGATCTGCTGGCTCAGCGGCGGCTGTGAGACGTGCAGGCGCGCTGCCGCGCGGCGGAAGTGAAGCTCCTCCGCAACCGCCACGAAGTACCGCAGTTGACGCAGCTCCATGATTCGCGAAACGAATCAATAGCACGCAATTCTGTATTAGACAAGATCAAGTGCCGCGTAGTAGCTTCGCCTCTAAGCGACATGTCGTTCGTGCTGAGCTGTCCGAATTGTGGCGCCCGCGAGGTGACCGACTTTGGCTACGGGGGAGAGGTCGTGCCGCGTCCCAGGCAACGACCGTCGTTCCGGGAGCTGAACGAGTACAACTACTTCCGCCGCAACCGCGCGGGCCTCCAGCGGGAGTGGTGGTTCCACCGATCTGGCTGCCGCGAGTGGTTCGTCGCCGAGCGCGACACCACGACCAACGAGGTACGGTGGACGGCGCTCCCGAGTGAGGTGCCGGCGCCGTGACCCGTCTGCCGGCCCGGCCAGGCGAGCGCATCTCCCGCGAGCGAACGGTGTCGTTCACGTTCGATGGCAAGCGGGTCGAGGGCTTCGAAGGGGACACGGTTGGCTCGGCGCTGTTCGCCGCCGGTCAGCGGACGTTCTCGCGCAGCTTCAAGTACCACCGTCGGCGGGGGCTGCTGTGTTGCGCCGGCCAGTGCCCCAACTGCCTGGTGGCGGTCGATGGCGCCCCCGGGGCGAGGGCGTGCACCGAGCCGGTGCGCGAGGGAATGCGGGTCGAGCATCTGAATGCGCGGCCGGGGCTCGAGCTCGACTTGATGGAGGCGGTCGACCGCATCGGCGGCCCGTTCACGCCGCCGGGCTTCTACTACAAGACGTTCATCCGCCCACGGCGGCTGTGGCCGCTATATGAGCGGCTGTTGCGTGGTGCGGCCGGGCTCGGGCGCCTGCCGCGACATCAGGCCGACCGGGAGTGGCGGACCGAGTACCGGCGCCGCCACGCCGACGTGCTGGTGGTCGGCGGCGGCGTCGCCGGGTTGCACGCAGCGGCGCGGGCCGCCGAGCTGGGCGCAGATGTGGTGCTGGTCGATGAGGGGCCGGAGCCGGGCGGGCGAACGCTCGTCAACGGTCAACACCAGTCGGTTGGTCCGCTCGTCAAGCAGGCGATCGGGCACGGAGTCGAGATTCTCAGCGGCGCGACCGCGCTCGGCTACTTTGACGGGCTCGTGCCGGTGTGGCAGGGCAGCACGCTGCATCAGGTGCGCGCGCGCCAGCACGTGTTCGCGACCGGCACGATCGAGCAGCCGTTGGTGTTCGCGGGGAACGATCTTCCGGGCGTGATGCTGTCGGGTGGGGCGCGACGGCTGGCGAACCTGTACGGGGTCAAGCCGGGGACGCGCGCGGTCGTCGCGACCACTTCGGACCAGGGCCTCGAGGCGGCGCTCGCACTGGCGCGCGTCGGGGTTGAGATCGTCGCGGTCGCCGACCTTCGCACGACCGTGGGACCGAGGGCAGAGCAGTGCGAGCGGGCCGGGTTCGAGATCCTCCGAGGCCACACCGTGGTCGAGGCTCGTGGGCGCAAGGGCGTCAGCGAGGCGGTGGTGGCGCCGGTCTACGCGGATCACGCGAGCGGGCGCACGCTGCCGTGCGATCTGGTGGTGGTGTCGGGCGGCTTTGACCCGTGCACGTCGCTGCTGGCGCAAGCGGGCGCGACGACCGCCTACGACGAGGCGCTGGGGCAGTTCGCGCTCGTGTCGACGCCGGCGGGTGTCTATGGCGCCGGCGAGGTCGCCGGCTTCGAGGGCCGCGAGGCGATCTCGCGCTCGGGCGATCTCGCGGGCCTCGAGGCCGCGCACGCGCTCGGACTCGGCAACGAGCCGTCGCACCGGGCGGTGGGGGAGCTGCAGGGGTCGATGGCGTCGGCGCGCGAGCGCCGGGCACCGGTGGCGGCTCCACCGCCGGTGGTGGGGGCGGAGCGCGGCAAGTGCTTCGCGTGCTTGTGCGAGGACGTGACCGCCAAGGACATCCGCTACAGCATCGAGGAGGGGTTCGACTCGATCGAGCTGTGCAAGCGCTATACGACCGTCACGATGGGCCCCTGCCAGGGGCGGATGTGTCAGCTGCAGGCAGTCCGGCTGATGGCGCACGAGCTCGGCCAGCCGCTCGGGCAGGTCGGCACCACGACCTCGCGCCCGCCGTTCACGCCGGTGCCAATGGCGGTGCTAGCTGGCCCGCCGTTCGAGCCGGCGAAGCGCTCGGCGATCCACGGCCGCCATCGCGAGCTGGGCGCGAACGTGATGTGGGCTGGTGATTGGCGGCGCGCATACGACTATGGCGACGCGGCCGCGGAGGCTTTGGCGGTGCATGAGAGCGCGGGCCTGATCGACGTCTCGACGCTCGGCAAGCTGCTCGTGCAGGGCCCCGACGCGGGCGCGCTGCTCGACCGCCTGTATCCAAACCGGCTGTCGAACCTGAAACCCGGAAGGATCCGCTACGGGGTGATCAACACCGACGCGGGGCGGATCGTCGATGACGGCACGATCTGCCGGTTGGACGAGGACAGCTTCTACGTGACCACCACCTCGAGCGGCGCAGGCGCGATGGAGGAGTGGTTCTCGTGGTGGTTGGCCGACTGGCGGATGCGCGTGCAGCTCACCGACCTGACCCAGGGGGTGGCGGCGGTCAACCTCGCGGGTCCGCGCGCCCGAGAGATCATCGCCGCGCTCACCGAGCTCGACTGCTCGGCCGAGGCGTTCGCCTACCTGGATGGCAGGCGCGCGCCGGTTGCGGGGGTCCCGTGCCTGATCTTGCGGATCGGGTTCGTCGGCGAGCTCGGCTACGAGATCCACTGCCCGGCCGCGTATGGCGAGCATCTGTGGGACGCGCTCCTGGAGGCCGGCAAGCAGTTCGGGATCCGTCCGTTCGGCTTGGAGCCACAGCGGATTCTGCGCTTGCAGAAGATGCACATCCTCGTCGGCCAGGACACCGACTCGGAGTCGACCCCGTTCGGCGCCGCGATGCCGTGGGTCGTCAAGCTCGACAAGGAGGACGACTTCATCGGCCGCTGGGCACTCGAGCACGCCGCCGAGCAGCAGCTCGAGACGGCGCTGGTGGGCTTCACGATGGCCGATGGGGTCGTGCCGACCGAGGGCGCGGTCGTGCTCGATGGCAGCGATGCGCCCGCCGGCCAGGTCACCAGCTCGCGCTTCTCGCCGGTGCTCGGGCACGTGATCGGGATGGCGTGGGTGCCGGCTGCGCTGGCCTCGGACGGGCAGCGGATCACGATCGCCGACCAGGGGCGGCGGCTCGGCGCGCAGGTCCAGACGAAGCCGTTCTACGACCCCGAGGGGGAGGTGCTGCGCTCGTGACCCTCGAGTTCCTCGAGGTCGACGCGGCCGTTCGCGACGACCGCTTCAGCCCGGTCGCGCGCAGCCCGATGGAGCGCCAGGCGCTCGCCGCCGGCGCCCGTCTCGAGGTCCGCGACGGCTGGAACGTGGCGGTGTCCTACGGGTCGTCCGAGCAGGCGCCTGCCGCGGTCGCCGACGCGACCGTATGGGTCGACTGCTCGCACCTCGCAAAGCTCGAGCTGCAGGCGGACCCCGGAGAGCTGCGCGCGGTGTTCTCGGAGGCCACCAGACAGGAGCTCGAGCTCGGTCGCGCCGCGCGGGCTGAGCATGCCTGGTGGTGCCCGCTGACCGGCGGCCGTCTGCTGGTGATCTGCGAGCCGGCGCGGCTCGGGGCGGTGCGCGAGCGGCTCGACTCGGGCGCCGCGAGCGTCGTCGACGTGACGACCGTGTTCGCGGCGCTGACGATCGCCGGCCCGCTCGCGCAGGAGGTGTTCGCGCGCTTCTGCGCACTCGACCTGCGGGGCCAGACGACGCCGGTCGGGGCGGTGCGCCCGGGGTCGGTGGCGAGGCAGCCGGGGATCGTCATCCACGAGGCCGAGCAGCGGTTCCTGGTGCTGTTTGGCTGGGCGGTGGCGGAGTACATGTGGAACCAGGTGCAGGACGCCGTCCGGCACCTGGGCGGCGCGCCGGCGGCGCTCGACGCGCTCGCACCGCTCGAGGAGATGCCGGCGCGTGCGTGAGCTGTTCCGCAAGCGTCGCATGTGGAGGCCGCAGCGCGAGCTGAAGGACTCCTACGACGTGGTCATCATCGGCGGCGGCTCGCATGGGCTAGCCGCCGCCTACTACCTGCAGAAGGAGCACGGGATCCGCGACGTGGCCGTGCTCGAGAAGCGGTATATCGGCTCGGGCGCGGCCGGACGCAACACGACGATCCTGCGCTCGAACTACAAGACCGTGGAGGGTGCGCGCTTCTACGACCAGAGCGTGAAGCTGTACGAGGGTCTGTCTCAGGAGCTCGACTTCAACCTGCTGTTCTCGCAGTGTGGCCATCTGACGTTGGCGCATTCCGACCGCGCGATGTTCGTGATGGCCAATCGCGCGGAGGTCAACCGTCTGTGCGGGATCGACTCGCGTGTGATCGATCCCGATGAGGTCAGGAGGCTCGCACCTGCGATGCGCGTCGACCGGAGCGCCACCTATCCGATCATGGGCGCGCTGTACCACCCGCCGGGCGGGATCATCCGCCACGACGCGGTCGTCTGGGGGTTGGCGCGCGGCGCCGACCGCGGCGGCGTCGAGCTCCACCAGAACACCGAGGTGACCGGGCTGGAGCGCTCGAACGGGCGGGTCACCGCCGTCAACACCAACCGCGGCAGGATCAAGGCCGGGGTGGTGCTGTGCTGCACCGCTGGGTGGAGCACGCTGATCTGCGAGATGGCGGGTGTCGAGCTGCCGATCTCCACCTACATCCTGCAGGCGTGCGTGACCGAGGCGCTGAAGCCGCTGCTGGACGTGGTGATCGTCTCCTCGCAGATGCACACGTACATCAGCCAGACAGACCGCGGGGAGTTCTTGCTGGGGTCGGAGATCGAGCCGTGGACGACATACCGGATGCAGGGCACGCTCAACTTCCTCCAGGAGGTGTGCCGGCACGCGCTCGAGCTGTTCCCGCAGCTCGAGCGCGCGAGGATCCTGCGCAGCTGGGCGGGGCTATGCGACCTGACCCCGGACTACAGCCCGATCCTCGGCAAGACCGAGGCGGAGAACTTCCACATCTCGGCCGGCTGGGGCACGTACGGGTTCAAGGCTGCTCCGATCGTCGGCAAGACGCTCGCACAGCTGGTCGCGACCGGCGAGACCCCGGAGCTGATCGCGCCATTCGCGCTCGAGCGCTTCTACGGGGACCGGCTCGTGTCTGAGCTGGCCGCCGCGGCGGTGAGTCACTGATGGCCCCCCCGGCGACCAAGCGTCTGGTCAGGGCCGCACCCGCGCCCGCCCAGGGCCCCGAACAGACGACTCTGATCATGCGCTTGCTGATCTCGTGTCCGGACCGGTCGGGGATCGTTGCGGCTGTCTCCGGGTTTCTGTTCGAGTCGGGCGCCAACATCATCAGCTCGGCTCAGTACTCGAGCGACCCCGAGGGCGGCACGTTCTTCTTGCGGATGGAGTTCACGCTTCCACCGTCAGCGCGCAAGGGGTTCGACGAGCGCTTCGGTCTGCACGTCGCCGGTCGATTTGGCATGCAGTGGCGGCTGTGGAACGCCGCTCAGCGCAAGCGGCTGGCGATCCTCGTGTCGCGCTACGACCACTGCCTGCTCGATCTGCTGTGGCGCTGGCAGCGCGAGGAGCTGGAGGCGGAGGTCGTGACCGTGTGCTCCAACCACGATGACCTGCGTGGCGCGGTCGAGCGCTTCGGGCTGCCCTACCACCACGTGCCGGTCGCCAAGGATGACAAGCCGGCGGCGGAGGCGCGGCTGCTGGAGCTGCTCGACGGCCAGTGCGATGTGGTCGTGCTGGCGCGATACATGCAGATCCTGTCGGGCGAGTTCCTCGGGCGCGTAGGAGTGCCGGTGATCAACATCCACCACTCATTCCTGCCCGCGTTCGCCGGCGCCGACCCGTACGCGCGCGCCAAGGAGCGCGGGGTCAAGCTGATCGGCGCGACTGCCCACTACGTGACCGAGGAGCTCGACGCGGGACCGATCATCGACCAGGACGTGATCCGCGTCTCGCACCGCGACGACATCGCCACGCTGGTCCGCCGCGGCGCCGACATCGAGCGGACCGTGCTTGCGCACGCAGTTGAGTGGCACTGCGAGGACCGCGTGCTGCGCCACGGCAACACAACCGTCGTCTTTTAGAGATAAGAGGAGAAGGGAGCACGATGAGCGAGAGCGAGAGCAGCACGGTGAGCGCTGCAGCCAGGCAGCGCGCGGACGGCGGCGGCGACGGACACCCAGTCGCCGGTAGCTTGTCCAGCCTCGAGATCGCCCAGCGGGCGGAGCTCCAGCCGATCGAGCAGATCGCCGAGAGCGCCGGTCTGCTCCCCGAGGAGCTCGAGCCGTACGGCCGCTACAAGGCGAAGATCAACCTGACTGCGCTCGAGCGCCTGGCGGGCGGCGCGCAGGGCAAGCTGATCTGCGTCACGGGGGTGACGCCGACGCGCTTCGGCGAGGGCAAGACGGTCACCTCGGTGTCGCTTACCGAGGGACTCGGGGCGATCGGCAAGCGGCCGGTGCTGTGCGTGCGCGAGCCGTCGTTGGGGCCGGTGTTCGGAATCAAGGGCGGCGCCGCCGGCGGCGGCTTCGCGCAGGTCGTGCCGATGGAGGATCTGAACCTGCACTTCACCGGCGACATCCACGCGATCGGCGCCGCCAACAACCTGTTGGCGGCGATGCTCGACGCCTCGATCCTGCACGGCAACCCGCACAGCCTAGACGTGCTCAACATCAACTGGCGACGCGTGGTCGACATGAACGACCGCGCGCTCAGACAGATCACGATCGGGCTCGGTGGACGTGCGAACGGCTATCCGCGCGAGACTGGGTTCGACATCACCGCGGCCTCAGAGGTGATGGCGATCGCCGCGATCTCGCGTGACCTTCAGGACCTGCGGCGGCGGCTGGGGAGGATCACGGTCGGCTACAGCCAGGACGGCACGCCGGTATCCGCGGAGGAGCTGGGCGCGGCCGGGGCGATGGCGGTGCTGCTCAAGGACGCGATCAAGCCGAACCTGATCCAGACGCTCGAGGGGCAGCCGTGCCTGATGCACTGCGGGCCGTTCGCGAACATCGCCCACGGCAACTCGTCACTGGTCGCGTCGCTGTTGGGCCTGCGTCTGGGTGAGTACGTCGTGACCGAGTCCGGGTACGGGTCGGACCTGGGGATGGAGAAGCTGTTCGACATCGTCTGCCGGTTCGGCGGACTGCGGCCCAGCTGCGTGGTGCTGACCTGCACGATCCGGGCGCTCAAGCACCACGGCGGGCTGCCGGACGGTCTCGGGCCGGACGGTGCGCAAGGCGAGGCCGCAATCGTATCGGGGTCCGAGAACCTCCGCCGCCACATCGGGATCGTGCACGAGTTCGGTCTGCCGTGCGTGGTGGCGGTCAACCGTCGCCCCGAGGACACCGACGAGGAGGTTGAGCTGACCCGCAGGCT
>JASHQV010000411.1 GCA_030038955.1 Solirubrobacteraceae bacterium | reverse complement strand
TTCGAGGAACTGGCGCACGTCACTCACGGGTGAAGCGCCCCGTCCACGTATACGGTCTTCCATTCGGTGTAGAACTCTCGCGCAGCCCGCCCCTGCTCGCGGGAACCGCTGGAGCTTCCCTTCGTGCCGCCGAATGGAACGTGCGGCTCGACCCCGGCGCTCTCCTGGTTGACCTTCACGACCCCGGCTCGCAGGCGTTGAGCGAACGTGAGGGCGCGCTCGAGGCTCTGTGTAAAGATAGATGCTGAGAGCCCGAATGGCGTGTCATTCGCCTGCTGCAGAGCATCCTCCGGCGAACTTGCAGCCGCCAGGACCGCAACAGGCCCAAAGATCTCCTCGCACATGACCGGACTTTCAGGGCGTACATCTGTCAAAACCGTTGGCCGTACGAAATACCCGTCGCCGAGCTCCGATGCACGTCTGCCACCGGCGAGCACCGTCGCTCGCTCGGCGTCGGCGACGCTCAGATAGTCGAGGACTGCGTCCAGCTGTTCGGGAGATGCCAGTGGGCCCACGACGACGTCCGGGTCGAGGGCGTCGCCGACACGCCAGCTCTGCGCACGGGCCACGAGCCGCTCGACGAAGGCCTCCATGACCGGCTTCTCGACGATCACACGGCTCGTCGCGGTGCACTTCTGGCCAGCCGACATGAACGCTCCACGCGCTACCTGCTCCGCCGCCATGTCGAGATCGGCGTCGGCGAGCACGACGGCTGGATTCTTTCCCCCAAGCTCGAGTTGGACCTTCATACCTGCTGCCACAGCCCTGGCATGGATCGCGCGACCGACCGCGTGTGAGCCCGTGAAAGAGAGGGCAGCAAACCCGTCGTGCGTCACGAGCACGTCGCCTATATCCCGCCCGCGTCCGAGCACGAGGTTGAGCACGCCGCTAGGCAGACCCGCGGCAAGCAACGCCTCGAGCAGGTGAACGCTCGTCAGCGGCACCAGCTCGGCCGGTTTCCAGACAACGGTGTTGCCGTAGGCAAGCGCAGGCGCGATCTTCCACGCCGGAATCGCGATCGGGAAGTTCCAGGGGGTAATCGCGAGCACGGGCCCGATCGCCTCGCGGCGTGAGAACAAGAACGTCGTGCGGGACGCGCTCGGGTACGTTTCGCCATCCGGCTCAAGCGTCTGCGCAGCGAAGTAGCGCAGGATCGCTGCCGCGCGACGGGTCTCGCCGATGGCCTCAGCGAGCGTCTTCCCCTCTTCACGCGCCAGGTCCCGGCCGATCCGCTCAGTCGAATCTTCGAGCGCCTCACCCGCAGCCCGCAAGATCTCGCCCCTGGCCGGAGCTGGCATTCTGCTCCACTGATCAAACGCCGCAGTGGCCTCGTCCACGGCCGTACGCGCCAGCTCGGACGATGCAGCCGCAACCCGCGCAACGACTTCGGCAGGCCGAGACGGATTGCGATCCTCCCCCTCGGACCCACCGCGATGCCATTGGCCAGCGACGAATGATCCCAGCGATGCGGCCGGTGCATCTACCATGCGAGTCTCGCGCTCATCGGCCGACACGCTCGAACGCAGCAAGCACCTCATCGACCACCGCCGCATCCATCGGCGTCGAGATGCAGGCAAGGCCGCTTGGCGAGATGAATATGCCCGCGCCGTACAGACGCCACCATGCGTCCGGCGCCGCCGACAGGTCGATGCGCAGGAGAGAGCCGCGTCCGTTTGTTGGCCAGCCATGCTGATTGAGGCCGTCCCTGAGCCGGTCGCCAAGGGCGTTGATCCGCTCGATCTCCGCGCTGCCGAAAAGGCTGAGGGCGGCGAGTCCCGCCCGCATCGAGACCGGATTCGCCGAGAACGTGCCTCCGTGCGAGAGCGCTTCGGGGCTCCGCGGGTCGAAAACGTTCATGATCCGCGCCGGCCCGCCGATCGCGCCGACCGGCAGACCGCCACCAATGATCTTGCCGAGGCTAATCAGGTCGGGCTCGACACCGTAGACGGAGTGCAGCCCCCCGGAGGCCAGCCTGAAGGTGATCACCTCATCGAGGATCATGATGATGTTCCTAGACCTTGTCTCCCGACGCACCAGCTGCAGGTGGTCAGTGGCCACCGGCACCAGCCCGGGCCGGTGAGGCATAGCGTCGATCAACACGGCCGCGATTCGATCGCCGTGACGCTCCAGGGTCTCGACGAACTCTTCCGCGTTGCCGCGCCGCACGACGAGCACATCCGCCAGCGTGCCAGTTGAGACGCCGCGACTGCCGAGCGCGACCGGCTCGGACGTGCCGTGGTAGCAGCCGTCGAAACGGACAACGATGTCGCGCCCAGTGACTGCTCGCGCAGCGCGGATCGCCATCATCACTGCCTCGGTGCCCGAGTTGGTGAACCGCCATTTCTCGCCGATTGCGACCCGCTTGCTCAGCATCTCCGCCATGTCGACCTCGTAGCGGGTGGGAAGCCCAAATGCCGACCCCTCGCCGATCGCGGCGGCCGCGGCAGCCACAATCGCCGGATGCGCGTGTCCGTGAATCAGCGACGTGTAGTTGTTGTTCAGATCGAGGACGACATGCCCATCGACATCGGTGAGGCGGCATCCGGAGCCCGTCGCGGCGTACGGAGGACGGGGCTCAGCGAACACGGTCGTCCGTGTGTTGCCGCCCGGCAACCGTTCGAGCGCACGGGCGTAGAGGGCGTCCGCACGGGGGAGGCCGAGCACAGCCGACGAGGTCATATCGCGCCTATCGCGCTGGGAAGCAACTCGTGCATGGGATTCCGGGGATTCGAGGATGGTTGACCGGTCGACCGTTGTTCGTTAGGATAGCGGAAGAGAACGCAAGTGCGCGAGGTCGTTGCCAGCAGCCGTCCACGGCGCGGCTTGAGAGGCCTGCGTACGCCAACACCCTATTCGGAGGCTTGCATCACGACGGATTCAGCACTCAGAGCATTCGACTTCGTGGGCGGTGAGTGGGTCAGCGCTCTGGACGGCGCTGTTCGCGAGATCGTCGACCCGGCGACCGAGAAGGTGATTGCGTCCGTGCCCGAGTCCTCCGAGGCGGACGTCGACAGGGCGGTCGGGGCAGCACGTCGCGCCGCGCCGGCGTGGGCCCGCATGACACCGGGAGAGCGGTCGACGCGAATTCTCGCACTTGCCGACAAGATCAGCGAGCACGCCGACGAGCTGGCTCAGCTGGAATCCCGGAACGTCGGTAAGCCGCTCGCCTCGGCACGGTCGGAGATGGATACCGCGGCCGATGACTTGCGTTTCTTCGCTGGCGCCGTACGAACGCTTACCGGTCAGCTGGCAGGCGAGTATCTGACCGGCTACAGCTCGATGCTGCGCCGCGAGCCGATCGGCGTAGTCGGTTTGATCGCCCCTTGGAACTACCCGTTGCTGATGGCGATCTGGAAGCTCGGCCCCTCGCTTGCCGCCGGCAACGCCGTCGTTCTCAAGCCCTCGGAG
>JASHQV010000410.1 GCA_030038955.1 Solirubrobacteraceae bacterium | reverse complement strand
GCCCTGGATCAGCGACGCCGGCCCACGGCCCCGCCGGTAGCCGTCGTAGTAGGCCAGCGACGAGGCGAACGCCGGCGTCGCGATCCCGATCTCGGCGGCGCGCGCGACCACCCGGCGCCACGGGTCCTGGGCGTCGGCCAGCGCCCGCGCGAAGAACTCGGCGAGCATCAGATTGCGGAGCCCCGGCTCGTCGTCGTAGGCCTCGCGGATCCGGTCGAGGAAGCGCGCACGGATGATGCAGCCGCCGCGCCAGATCGTCGCCATCGAGCCGAGCTCGATGTCCCACCCCTCGGCCTCGGCGGCCGCCGCCATCTGCGCGAACCCCTGCGCGTAGGAGACGATCTTCGACGCATACAGCGCCTGCTCGAGATCGTCGACCAGCGTGTCGTCGGCCCGCGCGGCCGGCCGCTTGGGGCTCGCCAGCCGCGCCTCCGCGGCCTCCCGCTCCGCCTTCAGCGCGCTCAGCGAGCGCGCGAACACCGCCTCCGTGATCCCGGTCAGCGGCACCCCCAGCTCGAGCGCGTTCTGCGCCGTCCAGCGACCGGTCCCCTTCTGCTCGGCGGCGTCGAGGATCACGTCGACCAGCGGGCGGCCCGTGGCCGCATCGGTCTGCTCGAGCACGCGGGCGGTGATCTCGATCAGGAACGACTCAAGCTCGCCTGCGTTCCAGCGCCTGAACTGCGCCGCGATCTCCGGGACCTCGAGCCCGGCGCCGTGGCGCATCAGGTCGTAGCTCTCGGCGATCAGCTGCATGTCGGCGTACTCGATGCCGTTGTGGACCATCTTCACGTAGTGGCCGGCCCCATCCGGGCCGACGTACGTGCAGCAGGGGGTCCCGTCGACTTCGGCGGCGATCACCTCGAAGGTCGGCCTGACCGACCGATCGTAGGGCTCGCGGTCGCCACCCGGCATGATGCTGGGGCCGTTCAGCGCCCCCTCCTCCCCACCGGACACGCCCGTGCCGATGAAGTGGATGTCCTGCTCGGACAGCGCTCGGTGGCGTCGCTGGGTGTCACGGAAGTGGGCGTTGCCGCCGTCGATCAGGATGTCGCCGTGGCTGAGGTACGGCGCGATCTCGCCGATCACCGCGTCGGTAGCGGCGCCCGCCTGCACCATGATCATCACCACGCGGGGCTCGGCCAGCGCCGCGATCCACTCCTCGGTGGTCTCATGGCCGCTGATCGGCCCCTCGTCGCCGTGCTCGGCGAGAAACCGCTCGGTGCGGCTGTAGGTGCGGTTGTGGACGGCCACCGGGATCTCGTGGTGGGCGACGTTGCGGGCGAGGTTGGCCCCCATCGTCGCGAGGCCGGTGAGGCCGAAGTTGGGCTGGCTGGGCATCATTGAGCCTGACGCTTGGAAACTCACTGACATTTAAGAGCTTAAGGAGGCAAGGCGCATGCAACTCGGGATGGTCGGACTCGGCCGGATGGGTGCGAACATGGTGCGGCGGCTGATGCAGGCCGGCCACGAGTGCGTCGTCTACGACGTCAGCGCCGACGCGATCGCGGCGCTGGAAGCGGACGGCGCCACCGGCGCAAGCTCGCTGGAGGAGCTCGTGCAGAAGCTGACGCCGCCCCGCGCGGCCTGGGTGATGGTGCCCGCGGCGTTCACCGATCAGACGCTCGACCGGCTGGCGGAGCTGATGCAGCGCGACGACATCCTGATCGACGGCGGCAATAGCTACTACCGCGACGACATTGCGCGCGCGGACCGGTTCGAGCCACACGGGATCCACTACGTCGACGTCGGTACCAGCGGCGGCGTGTTTGGGCTCGAACGCGGCTACTGCCTGATGATCGGCGGCAAGGACGAGGCAGTGGCTCACTTGGAGCCGATCTTCCGGTCGCTCGCCCCAGGGGTCGACGCGGCAGCGCGGACGCCGGGACGCGACGGCGAGCCGTCAGCGGCCGAGCAGGGCTACCTGCACTGCGGCCCGGCCGGCGCCGGGCACTTCGTGAAGATGGTGCACAACGGGATCGAGTACGGGATCATGGCTGCCTACGCTGAGGGCCTAAACATCCTCGAGCACGCCGACATCGGCAGCGCGAAGCAGGAGTCGGACGCCGAGACCGCGCCGGTTCGCGACGCCGAGCGCTACTACCACTACGACCTCGACCTGCCCGAGGTCGCCGAGGTGTGGCGCCGGGGGAGCGTGATCGCGTCGTGGCTGCTCGACCTGACCGCGACGGCGCTGCTGGACTCGCCGCAGCTGAGCGAGTACGCCGGGCGCGTGTCGGACTCGGGCGAGGGGCGCTGGACCGTGCTGGCCGCGGTCGACGAGGCGGTGCCCGCGCACGTCTTGAGCTCGGCCCTGTACAGCCGCTTCAGCTCGCGCGGCGAGGGCGACTTCGGCGACAAGCTGCTGTCGGCGATGCGCAAGCAGTTCGGGGGGCACGCGGAGAAGCCGGCGGTCGGGGTCTGAGCGGGCGCTCGGGCGCGGACGTTGGGCGTTGGGGGGCGGGCGGCCGGCTGTGCCGGCCGCCCGCCCCCCCAACCCCACGCGTCTCCACCCCTCACTCGAGCCCGAGCAGCGCCAGCACCCCCGCCAGCCGCAGCGTGTCCCGCACGACCGGCGCGGGGCTCCGCAGCCGCAGGGTGTAGCCGCCCTCCTTTGCGTCCCGCGTGATCTCCAGCAGCAGGCGGATGCCGCTGCTGTCGATGAACGTCAGCTGCGAGAGGTCGAGGATCGTCTCGCGCTGCGCCTTCAGCAGCTCCCGAAGCCGCTCCGACAGCGTCCGCACCTCCGCCAGGTCGAGCTCGCCGGCGGGGCACACGACCGGACGCCCCCCCTCAACCGACTCGTGGATCTGAAACGGTCCGGTCACTGTTGCCTCTCACCTAGCCGCCCTGGTCCGAGCTCTCAGTCCGCGAGCGCACGACCCGCAACGCAAGCACCCTACCCGGCATCTGCTCGCAGTTGGGGATCGTGCTATGCGATCCTCTGCAGGTGGGGTGGACTAGGGCGCATTCGAGTGGACGAGATAGTTGAGCGCAACGGCTGAGACGGCCTGTGCCACCTGCGGGGCGGCACTGCCGGCCGGCGCGCGCTTCTGCATGAGCTGCGGCGCTGCGCTCGCGGGCGCCTGCCCGTCGTGCGGACAGCCGATCGCGCCCGGGGCACGGTTCTGCATGCAGTGCGGCGCGCGCGTCGACGACAGCGCGAACGCCGGGGGGGCGCTCCCCGGCGCGAACGCCGGGGAGCGCCCCCCGCTAGGCGCCGCAGGCGCGCCGGGAGGTCCGCCACCAGCGCCCGCAAGCGCCGGTGGCGGACCGCCCGTCTCCGAACGCCGTCTGGTCTCGGTCCTGTTCGCCGACCTCGTCGGCTTCACG
>JASHQV010000409.1 GCA_030038955.1 Solirubrobacteraceae bacterium | reverse complement strand
CCGGGCGACTTCGCCGCCTGCGCCTCCAGCGCCCATTCGGCCAGCGCCTTGGAGGCGCCCATCACGGTCGCGGGCTTGACCGCCTTGTCGGTCGAGACCAGCACGAAGATCTCCACTCCCAGCGCCGCCGCGGTCCGCGCCATCACGCGCGTTGCGAGCGCGTTGTTGCGGACGGCCTCGACCGCATTCAGCTCCATCATCGCCACGTGCTTGTAGGCGGCGGCATGGAAGACGACGGCCGGATGGTGCTCGCCCAGCACCTCACGCATCCGCTCCTCCTCCTTGCAGTCGGCGAGCACCGGCACCGCCGTCTTCACGTGCCGCTCCTCCTCGAGCTCGCGCAGGATCTCGAACAGGTTGTCCTCAGCGTGATCGACCAGCACCAGCTTGCGCGGGCCGACGCGCGAGATCTGCCGGCACAGCTCGGACCCGATCGAGCCGCCCGCGCCGGTCACGAGCACCACGCGCTCAGCCAGGTATGCGCCGACTCGTTCCAGCTCCATGCGCACTGGCTCACGACCCAGCATGTCCTCCACGCGTACCTCGCGCAGCTGGCTGGCGAGCCGCATCTGGCCGGCGCCGTCGCGGAGCAGCTCAAACACGGTCGGCATCGTCCGCACCGGGATCCCGCGCCGGCGGCACGCCATCACCACGCGGGCGCGCATCGTGCCCGACGCCGACGGGATCGCGATCACGACCTCGTCGGGCTCGACCTCGTCGAGCACGCGCGCGAAGTCGGCCGCCTCGGTGGTGCCGATCACCTTCAGGCCATGCTCGTCCTTGGTGCCGAGCTTGCGGGGGTCGTCGTCGACGAAGCCCACCGGGCGCATTCGCAGCTCGGGGTTGCGGACAAGCTCGCGCACGACCAGGCGGCCGCCGTCGCCGCCGCCGACGATCAGCACCTCGCGGGCGTTCTTGGACACTCGGAAGCTGCGCACCCGGCCCTCGGCGACGAGGTGGACCGCAAAGCGGGCGCCGCCCAGCAGCACCAGCGCCGCCAGGAAGAAGCCGGCGATCACGCTCGACGGCAGCGTCACTGCCGTCGCGGGAATGGAGTGCTCGTGGTAGGCGATGCGCAGCACCCGGTGACCGTGTACGTGCACCCAATGGTGGTATGGAACCTGCTCGGTGAAAGCGCGTAGGTTGACCGGGTGGATCAGCGCGACCAGACCGACGATCAGGATCGTCGCGACCAGCACGCCCTTGGCGACCGCCTCGTAGTCGCGCTGGGTGATGAACGTCCACAGCCGTTCGTACGCGCCGAACGCGGCCAGCACGACCAGCGTCACCGGCACCACCCAGACGATCGTGTCGTCGAGCAGCGTCTGATACCGGCCCGGGACGGCGCTCTCGAACCGTAGCCGGAAGGCGAGGAAGTAAGCGAGCGCGACCAGCATCCCATCGACCAGCACCTGGGGGAGGGAGTGGCGATGGACGGGGGCCGCGGACCGGATCCGCCGGCGCATGAAGGCGAAGTCTAGTGGCGAGGGCTTAACGCGGAGCGGTCACTTGGTTAGCATCCACCGGCGGCTCCAGGTTGCCGCCGCGTCAGCGCGGGGATGCTGCACCTGACGCACATGGGGCTGCGTATACGCGCCTTATGTGCATCACCCCCCAATTCGGCGCCGCGGATGGCGTCGCCCGGCGGGTGGTCGCGTCCGCGACTCAGGTCTGATGTCCCAGCACGCCGCCCGGGTGCTGCGGCGTGACGATGTAGTAGGCGTCGTTCAGACGCCGGCACGCCGACGAAGCGGTCGGCGGCAGATGGTAGGTGTGGACGATCCAGCCGTTGCCCAGGGCGGTGAACAGCACTGAGGGGGTCGTCTCGGAGCGGACGATGAACTCGGGCCGGTGGCCGACGTAGCCCACATCCAGCTTCGTGTACCAGGCGAGAATGCTGACCCATTCGACGTCGGCGGCGGGATCGCCGCAGGAGCGCACGAAGCGGTAGCCCCCGAGTGCCTTCAGCGTCGCATCCAGCCGCTGGATCTCGGCGGTGCGGGCGCGCTCGTGGACCAGGTCGGCGTGCTCGGTGCGGGCGGCGTGCACGGCGCGGGGCACCATCAGCGCCACCACTGCCACCACCGCCACCACGCCGGCCACCCGGGCGGCGCCCGGTAGCCACGAGCGACTCGGGTTGGGGGACGGCTCGGGGGCGCCCGCGTCAGTGGCCGCGCCATCACCCTCAGCGTCAGGCGCCGCCCGATCGCTACCCGCCCCAGACACCGCCCGATCGCCACTCTCGTCAGACACCGCCCGATCGCCACTCTCGTCAGACGCCGCCCGATCGCCACCCGCCCCAGAGACCGAGCCGTGCCCGCGCGCGCCGGAGACCGAGCCACCCTCGCTCGCCAGCCGCGCCTGCATCAACCGCGCCGGCTCGGTCAGCAGCCAGCCGATGCACACGCCCGCGACCACGATCATCAGCCCGGCGGCCTCGAACATGTACCTCGGCACCCCCGGGAAGCCGTGCAGCGCGAACGCGATCTCGATCGCCATCCACACCGCCGAGCAGCCGGCGATGATCAGCACCCGCCAGTCGCGTCGCAGCGCCGCGATGATCACGCCGAGGCCGGCCACCGCCTCGACCGGGGAGTAGCTGAGCTCGCGGAACCGCGTCAGCGTCCCGATCACCTTGTTGCTGTGCAGCTCGCGCGGCGAGTTCTGGGCAAGCTGGCCGGCGACGTCCCAGTTGCTGCCGGTCAGCGCCGGAATCCCGAACCAGAAGGCGGGGATCAGGATCAGCTCCACGACCATCAACAGCCGCATCCGTGGGACCGCACGCCACGCCCACAGGAAGTACAGGCCGATGAACGGCCACGTCTCCGGGCGGCCGAGCGAGCACAGCCACAGGAACGTGAACGCCCAGCGGTGGCGACCGAGCATGTGCATGTCGATCGCCAGCAGGAAGAACGTGACCAGCATCGGATCTGACTGCGCGCTCAGCCAGTAGTGGGTGTATTGGACGATCCCGAGCAGGCACAGCCCGGCAAACACGGCGCCGATCAGTGCCGGCCAGCGCTCGCCGCTCGAGTGCAGCACCAGCCGGTAGACGATCCGGCCGGCAACGATCGGGCCGACCAGCGCGACCGACACGGCGGTGACCGTCCACAGCCACCAGGAGTAGTGCCCGAACAGCGAGTACGGGACCGTGAACAGGAACGTCACCGGCTTCCACGAGGGGGCGCCGCCGAGGTTGAGCGTGCCTCGCAGCGTCTGGTAGCCCCACACGAGCCAGCCGTACGGGTCGTAGCCGGGGCTGGTGCGAGCCCAGCGCAGCAGGAAGTAGGAGAAGATCACCAGCGCGACGCCCAGAACCACCCACGGATGACGCCGCAGCGACAACCACGCGCCCGCTCGCTCGCGTCGCCCGCGGCGAGGAGCTTCTCCGGGGCGCTCGTGCGCCGGCGCTCCGCCCGCGCGGGTGCCTGTCAGGTTGCCTGTACTCGTGCTCACGAGATCTGCTCAGTGGGGGATTCGCCCGACTCGGCGGTCGCTCGGCCGACCACCTTGGAGGAGCGATGCGAGTTCAGCTTCGCCGGGGCACATCGGCCGGCCCGGCGAGCAGCTCCACGAGTAAAGCAGGGTCCCGCCGAATCCGGGCGCGCTGACGATCATCCTGCCGCTTCCTAAGCACGAGCTGATCTGGATCGATCAGCCGTCGCAGCCGGCCCTCGCCGATCAGCCGCTCGTCGACGGCGCCCAGTCTCCCCTCGAACACCGTGAACACGGGCGTGCCCAGCGCCACCGCCTCGCGGTTCATCGTGCCCCCCGCCGACACCACCAGGTCGGCGTGGAAGATCAGCGACTGCGCGTCGATCGCCCCGTCGGGCACGAGCCAGCCGCCGGCGCGGGCGAGCTCCGTCCGCTGCGTCTCGGTGCGCGGCAGCACGACGGTCTGCGTGCCGCACAGCCGCTCCAGCACGCGCCCAAACAGGTCGTTCTCGAAGCGGTGGTAGAGCGACACAGCGGGTGGCGTGCGAACCACCGCGATCGGCTCCGCCCGGTCCAGCCCGAGCGAGCTCAGCACCGCGGGGTCCGGCTCGAAGTCCGCCAGGTAGTACTCCTCCTTGAGTCCCGGATAGGGGCGGATCTTGCCGCTCGCCCCGTAGCGGCGCAGGCGCTCGGGCGGGATCGCGTCGGGCACGACCACGGCCGCAGCCAGCCGGCAGTTGATCGTGTGCTGTACGTATGCCCACTCGTAGTCGAACATCGTCGAGCAGGGGATCCGCAACAGCGCAGCGGCGACGGTGATGTCGTTGGAGCCGTGACCGATCGCGAGATCGAAGTGGCGGTTGCGGGCGAACCGGGTCAGCGCCGCCGACCGCTCGGCCAACCCGAGCGCCTTGGCTGCCACGCGCCCGCCGCGATGGCGGCCGATCGTCACGTGCTCGATGCCGAACCGCTCGCACAGCGCCCGTGTCTGCGCGAAGTCGCGGGCGGTGACCTCGACGCGGTGCCCGGCCGCGCGCAGCCGCTCGATCACCGGCCTCAACACCAGCACGTGCGGCGAGTTCGTGAGATCGACCCAGACGTTCACGCGCTCACCTCCCGGAGCCGCATGCCCACGTCACGCCGACACACGCCCGGCTCACGCCGCGGCGATCGCAGCGACGACCTCGGCAGCCTGCTCGGCCCCGAGCACCGGGCTGATCGGCAGCGCCAAGTTCGTGGCGGCGAGCCGCTCGGTTGCGGGCAGCTCGCCGCCGCCGGCGGCCAGCGCCACCATCGCCGGCTGCCGGTGCAGCGGCGTGCGGTAGTAGCTGCGGGCCTGGATGCCGTGCTCGTGCAGCGCCGTCAGCAGCCGATCCGGCTCCGGGTGGGTGACCACGTACAGATGCCAGGCGGGTGACGTGCCCTCCGGCACTGCGGGCAGCCCGACGTGCCCACCGAGGCCCGCCGCCGCGTACGCCGCGGCCGCCGCGCGGCGACCGTCGCACCAACCGTCGAGCTCCGGCAGCAGCACCCGCAGGATCGCGGCCTGCAGCTCGTCGAGGCGGGAGTTGTAGCCGACCAGCTCGAACGACTGCTTGTCTCTGGAGCCGTGGAAGCGCAGCGCGCGGACGCGCTCGGCGAGCTGCTCGTCGTCGGTCACGACGGCGCCGCCGTCGCCGAACGCGCCGAGGTTCTTCGACGGGTAGAACGACAACGTCGCGATGTCGCCCAGCGTGCCGGCTCGCCGCTCACCCTGTGAGGCCCCGAGCGCCTGCGCCGCGTCCTCGATCACCGGCACTCCCAGCTCGCGGATCTCCCGCACGGGGGCGGGCAGCCCGAACAGGTCCACGACCACCACCGCCGTCGTCCGCGGCGTCAGCGCCGCCCGCACGGTCTCGACGGTGACGTTGCGCGTCCCCGGATCGACGTCGCAGAACACCGGGCGCGCGCCGACGCTGGCCATCGCCTCGGCGGTCGCGTAGAAGGTGAACGACGGCACGACCACGTCATCGCCGGGCCTCACGCCCAGCGCTCGGGCGGCGATCGCCAGCGCGTCGGTGCCGTTGCCGACCCCGATCGCGTGGCGCACCCCGAGATAGGCGGCCAGCTCGGACTCGAACGCGCCGACCTCCGGCCCGAGCACGAACCGACCGCTCCGCACGACTGTCGCGATCCGCTCGAGAATCGTCTCGCGCAGCGTCTCGAGCGGCGCCGCGGTGTCGAACAAGGGAATCGTCACGGCAACTGGAACCGTAAGGCATGGGGCATACTGATGAGCGCCGTCGGCCCTCCGGCGACCGCCGCACCGCGCTATGCACGCCCTGCTCCTAGACGCCTCGGTCACGAGCTCGCTCGTGAGCCTGGCCACCCAGCTCGTGCGCGAGCTGGGGCTGGCCGGCGTCGGCCTGCTCGCGTTGATGTCCGGCGTCGTCGGCGTGCCCGGAACCGAGGCGACGATGCTGTTCGCGGGCTTCAACGTGTTCCAGCACCACCTGACGCTGTCCGGCGTGATCGCCGCCGGCGTGATCGGCGACCTGCTCGGCGCGACGATCGCATACGCGATCGGCCGCCTCGGCCTGTACGAGCTGCTCGACCGTCCTGGCAGCCCGGCGCACATCAGTCCCCGGCGGCTGGAGATGGCACACCGCTGGTTCGAGCGCTTCGGGGCGCCGGTCGTGTTCGTCTCTCGGCTGATCCCGATGTTCCGCGCCGTGTTTCCGTATGCGGCCGGGACCGCACGGATGGGCTACGGACGCTTCCTCGCGCTGGCCGCGGCCGGCTCGATCGTCTGGATCACGGGGCTGGCGCTGCTCGGCCGCGCGGTCGGCAGCCAGTGGGCGAGCTGGCGCCACAGCCTCGAGTACGTCGACTACGTGGTCGCAGCCGCGATCGTGGTGGCGGTGGCCTACGTGCTCCTCAGGCGCTCCCGCACTGCTCGCGAACGCCGCCGCGCCGCCGCGTGAGCGCCACCGCCGAGCTCCGGCCGGCGCAGGCGATTGCGCTCGGCCTGCTCCACGGCCCGGCGGAGCTGCTGCCGGTCTCCTCGTCGGGTCACATGACGCTGCTCCCGTGGCTGCTCGGGTGGGACTGCCAGGCGCTCGACCCGGAGCTGCAAAAGTCGTTCGAGGTGGCGCTGCACGCCGCCACCGCCGGCGCCCTGCTGATCCACCTGCGCCGCGAGGTGCGCGAAGCAATCCGCGACAGCACCCCACACGAGGCGATCCTGATCGGGCTGTCGCTGCTGCCCCCGGCGGTCGCCGGCTACGTGCTCGAGCATCCGATCGAACGGCACCTCAGCCGCCCCGGCGTGGTCGCCGCCGGACTCGTCGCCGGGTCGTTGGCGATGCTCGCCGGTGACCGCCGCCCCGCGAGCCGCTCGCGCACGGAGGCGACCGCCGCCGACGCGCTGTGGCTCGGCGTCGCCGAGGCCTGCGCGCTGATGCCGGGAGTCTCGCGCACCGGCGCGACCCTGGCGGTCGCACGCCGCCGTGGCTTCTCGCGCGAGGACGCCGACGTGCTCTCGCGTCAGCTGGCGCTGCCGATCATCGTCGCCGCCGCAGCCCGTCGGCTGAGCCGCCGGCGCGCGCTGCCGGCGGGCTTGCGTGTGCCGCTGATTGCCGGCATGCTCGCCGCGTTCGCGTCGGCGCTCGCCTCGAGCTCGATCATCGCCCGGGCTGAGCACAGCCGCTCGCTGCTCCCGTATGCCGGCTACCGGCTCGGACTGGCCGCGCTCGTCGCCAGACGGCTCCGGTCCGAGCGATGCTCGACAATTCGCTCGTGAGCGACGCGTACGCCGCCGCGGGCGTGGACACCGGCCAGGCCGATCGGGGCGTGGCCGCGATGGTCGAGGTGCTGCGGACGATCGAGCCGGGACGTGCCCGGCTGGCCGTCGAGCTGCCCGGCCACTTCGCCAGCGTGCTGCGGATCGCGGCCAATCTGGGGATCGCGTTCGGCACCGACAGCGTTGGCTCGAAGGTGATCGTCGCGCAACAGGCCGGGCGCTTCGACACGATTGGGATCGACTGCGTGGCGATGTGCGTCAACGACCTGATCTGTGTCGGCGCCGAGCCGCTGGCCGTGCTCGACTACCTGGCGGTCGAGCGGGCCGATCCCGAGATCATCGCCGCAGTCGCGGAAGGCCTGCGGGTCGGCGCCCAGGCCGCCGGCGTCGAGATTCCGGGCGGCGAGCTCTGCCAGGTCCCGGAGCTGCTGCGGGGCCACCCGTCGCCGCTCGGCCTCGACCTGGTCGGGTCGGCGCTGGGGACGGTCGCACTGGATCGGATCATCGACGGCAGCGCCTGCCGCCCGGGCGATGCGCTGATCGGGCTGCGCGCGTCCGGCGTGCACTCGAATGGACTGACGCTGGCGCGCCGCGCGCTGTTGGACGATGGCGGCCTTGGCCTTGGGGCCAGGCCGCCGGAGCTGGGGGGAGCGAGCGTCGAGGACGCGCTGCTCGAGCCCACCGCGATCTACGTCCGTGGCGTGCTGGCACTGCTGCGCAGTGGCGTCTACGTGCACGGGCTCGCCCACATCACCGGCGGCGGGTTGCGCAACCTGCTGCGAATCGGCTCCGGGGTCGGCTACCGGATCGACGCGCCGCTGCCGGTGCCGGGCGTGTTCACGCTGATCGCCCGGCACGGCCGCGTGTCCGCGGCCGAGATGTGGGAGGTGTTCAACATGGGCTGCGGGTTCGTCGCGATCGTCGCCGCCGAGCAGGCGCAGGAGGCCGTGCGGACACTGTCCGCCCACCACCCCGGCGCCGCCGTGATCGGCACCGTGACGGCTCGCTCGGGATGGGTAGAAGTTCCCTCGATGAGCGTCGAAGGCGATGCCGATGGGCTCCGCGA
>JASHQV010000006.1 GCA_030038955.1 Solirubrobacteraceae bacterium | reverse complement strand
GTCTGGTGATGGTGGAGCCATCGATGCGCCGCGCGCCGCCAGCGCGGCCGCCTCAGAGACGCTGGGGCCGCCGGGCGTGCCGGACGGAACGGTCAAGACGAGCGCCAGCGCAACCGCCGCGGCCACTACTCCGAGCGCAGCAAGGCGTGGCACTGTCCCAGGCGTTAGTCGCTTGCTGCGCGCCTCCTGACCGCGCGCGCTTCGGCCGCCTCGGATCCGCGCCGCTGCGATCCATGCTCGCAGCGCACTCGGTGCCCGCTCGCGCTCGCGGACCGCGGCCAGCGCCGCGACCGCCTGGCGTTCCCGCTCGAGGCGGTCGCGTAGTTCGGGAGAGGCAGCGATCCGCGCCTCCACCGCGGGGCGTCGCGCCGGATCGAGCGTTCCGTCGGCCAGCGCCGACAGCTCTGCCAGGTCGGGCCGATCGTCGTCCGCGTCGTCAGGCTTGCCGTGCATCTCTCTCACACGATTGCAGACGCTCGCCGCGACCAGAAACTTTCCGAAGCACGGGAAGGTCTGGCGGGCGCAGGCGTCCTCCTGGAGAGAAAGCCCACCTCTACAAGGGAGTCGACATGCAACGTCTCAACCGACGCCGGGCCGTGACGAGCGTGATGCTGGCCACGGCCACTGCGATCGTCCTCGCCGCCTGCGGAGGCCAGTCACACGCCGGCGCCTCGACCAGCTCGGGGGGAACGAGCGCCAGCGGCTCGAGCGGATACGGCGGCTACGGCAGCTCGCCGAGCAGCTCCAGCACGAGCTCCAGCAGCAGCACCACCGGCTCGGCCGGCTCCGGAGCGACGATCCGGCTGGCGCACACATCCGCGGGGAGCATCGTCGTCGATTCACGCGGGTTGACGCTGTACATGTTCACGGCCGACCGTTCGGGCAGCGACCATTGCGTGACGGTCAGCGGTTGTGCCGCAGCGTGGCCACCGCTGACCGTCACCGGACACCCGAGCGCCGGCGACGGGCTGAAGGCGTCGCTGCTCGGCACGATCAAGCTGCCGGGCGGTCAGCGGCAGGTGACCTACGCCGGCCACCCGCTCTACCGCTATGCGGGCGACAGCAGCCCGGCGAGCACCGGATATATCGGAGCAACCTCGTTTGGAGGGACCTGGCTGGGAGTCGGCGCCGGCGGGCAGGCGGTGCGCTGAGCGAGTCAGGCCGACGCACCGGTCACGCCGGGCGTTGAACGACTCACGTGGGCGCGCCGGGCGCTGAACGACTCATGTGGGCGCGCCGGGCGCGGACGCGTCCGGCGCGCCCACGCTGCTGATGCACCGGAGCGGGGAGATGTGGCCGGGCGTCACGGTCACAACTTCCCGGCTGGCGCATTAATCAGGACAGTGACCAGGCGCACGGCAACCGACGCCGAGCTGCTGGCGGCGACCAGCCGCCAGCAGCAGGCCTTCGGCGCCTTCTACGACCGCTACGAGCGCGCGGTCCTGGGCTTCTTCATGAGCCGTACCCGCGATCCCGAAGTGGCGGCCGACCTCACCGCCGAGACGTTCGCGGCGGCGCTGCGCGCGGCCGCCCGCTACCGCCCGCGGCGCGAACCGGACACGGCGGCGCCGTGGCTGTTCACGATCGCCCACAACGTGCTGCGCGCAAGCGCGCGGCACGGCCGCGTCGAGGCCGGGGCGCGCCAGCGGCTCGGGATCCACGAGCCGGTCGCCTACGGACCGGAGGACCTGGAGCGAGTCGAGGCGCTGGCGCACGGCGACGCGTGGGCGACCGAGCTGCTGGAGCAACTGCCAGCCGAGCAGCGGCAGGCAGTGCGGGCGCGAGTCCTCGACGAGCGCTCCTACGACGAGATCGCCCGCGAGCTGAACACCTCGCAGCTGGTGATCCGCAAGCGGGTCAGTCGCGGCCTGGCCGCGCTCCGGGAAGGATTGGAGGGAAAGACATGACGTATCTGCCCGACACGCGCCGTCAGCTGGTCGAGGCCGCCGAGCGCCGCACCGGCGACGCTCGCGGCCCGCGGCTGCTCCCGTGGGCGCGCCCGGAACGGCTGTACCGGTTGATGCGCCCGGCGCGGCTCGGCTGGGTGGCGCCAGCGGTCAGCCTCATCGTCGCGGCGGCGGTCGCAATCGCGTTCCTCGGGCTGGGCAGCGGCAGCCCCGCGTCGCGCCCGACCACCGCCGGCGGGCACGCCGCGTTCCAGATCGTCTTCCGGGCCGAGCCGACGCCGCAGGTGCCGGTCGTAACGCGGGCGGCGCTGGCGCGCACCGTGCGTGAGCTGCGCGGCCGCCTGGCAGAGATTGCGCATTCGCGGGCGTCAATCCACATCCTCGGTGGGTCCAGGATCCAGGTTGAGATCGTTAGCCCAATCGCTCGCACGCGCCTCGGCCAGGAGGCGGTGGCGCGACGGCTTGACTTCTCCGCTCAGCTCGAGTTCTACGACTGGGAGTCGAACGTGCTGCTGCCGAACGGACAGACGGCGGCCAGCGAGCTGCATCCCGCTCGCCCCGACGCGCTCGCGCTCAGCCAGGGAGAGCCGGGCGGCTCGCCGGGCAACGCAAGCCTCGGCAGCGGGAGCCTCGAGCTCTACCAAGCGGTCCTGCTCGCCTCGAGGCAGCCATACGCCCCAAGCTCCGACAACTCCCGGCTCGGCAGCGAGTACTACCTGTTCGCCCGCGCCGGCAGCCGTGCCTGCGCGCTCGCCGACCGAACGCTGGCGGCCGAGTTCGGCCGATCGGGGTCTGGACTCAGGCACTGCCTCGTGGCCGGACCGCTCGATCCAGGCGAGGGCGCGACGCGGCGCCAGGCGGTGCGCGAACTCGAGGCGGGGTTGCCCGCAGCCGCCGACCGGCACGGCCAGCTGCTCGTCGTCAAGCAGGGGACGATCGTGGTCGAAGCACCGCCGGTGCTGTCCCTGCCCGACGAGCCGTTCGGCAATCCCGCCGGTGGCTACTACGTGCTCCACGACCACGTGGCGCTGTCCGGCAACGAGATCACCGACGCGCAGGCAAGCACGGCCGCGGGCGGCGTCCCCGACGTGCAGTTCAGCTTCACGCCCCAGGGCGCCGCCGCCTTCCAGCGCCTGACCGCCGCGGAGGCGCGACGTGGAGAGCTCGTCAGCACCAGCTCGCAGACGCTCGACCAGCACTTCGCGGTGGCGCTCGACAACCGCCTGATCGTCGTCTCGGCGGTCGACTTCAGGGACTACCCCAAGGGCTTGACGGCGGGGACGAGCGTCCATCTGACCGGGAGGATCTTCACCGGCTCCGCGGCGCGCGGCGTGGCAAGGGCGTTGCAGCTCGAGGCGCTCCCGGTGAAGCTGGTCCCACTCAGCTAGTCACTCGCCGACCGGCCTCATCCACCCACCTGGCCCAGCCAGGAGGGGGTGGCGCACTTGATGCTGCTATATGCAGCGTCAAGTGCGCCACCCCCAAGCGTCAAGTGCGCCACCCCCAGCGTCAAGTGCGCCACCCCCAGCATCAAGTGCGCCACCCCCAGCGTCAAGTGCGCCACCCCCAGTCGCGCGGCCGGCTGGCGGTGCACCGGCACCCAAGCCCCCGGCACCCAAGCCCCCGGCACCCACGCCGCCGGCGCCCTCAGCCCAATCTCAGGGCAGACGCTGAGGCTCAGGCCGGCGCGGTCTCGGCGCTGACCTCGTCGCCGGGGAACTCGCGGAACAGCCCGGTGACGACGAACACGACCTGCTCGGCGATCTCCAGCGTGTTGTCGCCGATCCGCTCCAGGCAGCGCGCCACCAGCACCATGAACATTCCCCATTCACGCAGCTCGAGGTCGTCACCGATGTCGACCGCGCGCTGGAAGATCTCCCGGTTGAGGCGGTTGACCGAGGAGTCCTGTGCGAGGAGATCCTGCGCCATCGAGACGTCCCGGGTCGCGAATGCCTCCCGGGCCTGCAAGACCTCGGTGTGCACGAGCTGGCCCATGCGCTCGAGCGCCTCCAGGATCGACTGGTCGCGGGGCGCCTCGTGTCCGGACAGCGGCACCAGCTTAGCGACGTTCACGCACTGATCCCCCATCCGCTCGACACAGCGGATCATGTGCAGAAGCGCCGCGACGATCCGCAGGTCGCCGGCCACCGGCGCCTGGCGGGCGAGCAGCGACAGCACGCCCTGATGCACCTCCAGGTAGCGGCCGTCGATCCGGTCGTCGTCCGAGACGACCATGCTGGCGAGCTCGGCGTCCTGGAAGTTGATCGCCTCGAGTGTCCGGTCCAGCTGCGAGGCGACCAGCTCGAGCCCACCCAGCGTCTGAGCTTCGAGGCCCTTCAGCTCCTCGCGGAACTGGTGACGCGTCTCCTGCGGCATCGGATCACCCGAACTTTCCGGTTACGTAGCGCTCCGTGTGCTCGTCTGTCGGCTTGGTGAAGATCTTGTCGGTGGCGGCGTGCTCGATCAGCTCGCCGTCGAGCATGAACGCGGTCGTCTTCGCCACCCGCGCTGCCTGCTGCATGTTGTGGGTGACGATCACGATCGTGTAGCGCTCCTTGAGCTCGTCGATCAGCTCCTCCACCCGCAGCGTCGCCACCGGGTCGAGCGCCGAGCACGGCTCGTCCATCAGGATCACCTCGGGCTCGACCGCGATCGTGCGGGCAATGCACAGTCGCTGCTGCTGGCCACCGGAGAGGCCGATCCCCGGCGAGTTCAGCCGGTTCTTGACCTCCTCCCACAACCCCACCGCCCGCAGCGCCCGATGCACGCGCTCGCGCATGTTCTCGCCGCGCGTCCCGGCCAGCTTCAGGCCGGCCGCGACGTTGTCGAAGATCGACAGTGTCGGGAACGGGTTGGGACGCTGGAAGACCATCCCGATCGCCCTGCGCACGGCGGTCACGTCGACCTTCGGCGAGTACACGTCCTCGTCGTCGAGCATCACCGATCCCTCGGCCCGGGCGCCCGGGATCTCCTCGTGCATGCGGTTGATGCAGCGCACCATCGTCGACTTGCCGCACCCGGACGGGCCGATGATCGCGGACACCTCGTTGGCCGCGAAGGTGATGTCGATCCCCTTGATCGTGTGAGCGCTGCCGTAGTACGCGTGCAGCCCCTGGATCACCACCGAGTGGCCTCGGACTGGGCGGGACATGGCGCTCGTGGCGGGCTTGGCGTCTGGCTGAATCTGCGGTCCGCTGGTCATCAGATCGTGCTCCGTCGGCTGGAAGGCCATGATCTCACTTGTCTCCTGTGTCATGTGTCTCGGCTCTGTCGCGTGGTCTCGTCGGCTCGTGGGGTCCGTCTCATGGGCTTCGTCAGAGTCCGTTTCCGCCTTGCAGTCGGCCTCGGCTGCGCTCGTGGAACGCCCGCGCGACCACACTCAGCAGCAGCACGAACAGGATCAGCACGAGCGCCGCCGCCCACGCCTGGGCGTGATCCTGGGGGCTCGGCGACTCCGACAGGCTGAAGATCGTCACCGGTATGTTCGGCAACGCCTGCGATGGGTTGGTAGGCAGGCCAACGTTGGAGAAGATCGAGCTGGTGAACAGCAGCGGCGCGGTCTCTCCGGCCACCCGCGCGACGCCGAGCACGGCGCCGGTGATCAGTCCGCCCGCAGCCGTCGGCAGCACGATCCGCAGCACCACCCGCCAGCGCTTCAAGCCGAGCGCCAGGGCCGCCTCGTGCAGCGAGCTCGGCACCAGCTCGAGCACCTCCTGGGCGCCGCGGGCGACGATCGGCAGCTCGACGATCGCCAGCGCGACGGCGCCTGCCCAACCGGTCTGGGTGCCGCCGACCACCAGCAGCCCGAAGATGAACACGCCGGTGACGATCGTCGGCACGCCGTTGAGGATGTCCAGCGCGAAGCGGATCCCCTGCGAGACGCCGGGACGCGCGAACTCGGTCGTGTAGATCGCAACCAGGATCGCCACGGGCACCGACATCAGCGTCGCCAGCCCGATCAGGATCGCGCTGCCGACGATCGAGTTGGCGATGCCGCCGCCGGTCTGGCCGAACGGAGCCGGATCGTGGGTGATGAAGCCGAGATTGATCGCGGGCGCGCCCTTGATCACGACCGACACGACCACCACCACGAGGACGCAGATGGCGATCAGCGCGGCGATCGCGCACAGCATCTCCATGGCGCGGTTGACGAGGCGGCGCCGTCGGGCCCCGGGCGTCGGCGCCAGCACGCGTGGAGTGGCGAGAACGGAGCTCTCCATGCTCAGCGCACCTTCACGCGGCGGGTCATCAGCCGCGCGACCACGTTGACGATCAGCGAGATCACCAGCAGGATCGCGGCCAGGTAGATCAACGACGACTGGTTCAGCTTGCTGGTCGCGCCCTGGTACTCCGAGGCGATCTCGGCGGCCAGCGTGCCGGCCGGCTGGAACAGCGAGGCCTTGATCTGGGTCGCGTTGCCGATCACCTGGGTGACCGCGATCGCCTCGCCGAACGCGCGTCCGAGCCCGAGGATCACAGCGCCGATGATCCCGGGACGGGCGACCGGCAGCACCGCCGTACGCACCATCTCCCAGCGAGTCGCGCCGAGTGCGTAGGCGCCCTCCTTCAGCTCCGGCGGCGTCGTCCGGAAGATCTCGCGCGTGATCGTGGTGACGATCGGCAGCGTCATGATCGTCAGGATCAGGACGGCATTGAACATCCCGTACGGCGACGGCGCGCCGGCGAACAGCGGGATCCAGCTTAGGAAGCTGGCGAGGAACGGCTCGACGTGGTTGCCGAGGAACGGTCCCAGCACGATGATCCCCCACAGGCCGAGGATCACGCTGGGGATCGCGGCCAGCAGCTCCACCAGGATCGCCACCGGCCGCCGCACGATCCGCGGCGCCAGCTCGGTCAGGTAGATGCTGATTGCGATCGCCGTGGGGGTGGCGATCAGCAGCGCGATGAACGAGCTGACCAGCGTCCCGTAGATGAAGTCGAGCGCGCCGAACCGGTTCGTGACCGGGTTCCACTCCTGCGAGGTGACGAAGCCGATGCCGAAGTGGGAGATCGCGGGGCTCGCCTGGTCGAACACCATCTCGGCGATCCACACGAGCACGCCGACCGAGACGACCCCGGCCAGTGCCGACAGGACCCGCAGGGCGGGATCGCCGATCCGATCGCTGAGCTTGATCTTCGCGCCGAGACCCTGCGGGCGAGGCGCGACGGAGGCGGTGGCGCTCATCGACGGAAGCGGCCGCTCGCGAGCTTGGCGGTGAGCGTCGACTTACGGGCAGATGCCCGCGCCTGCGCGCGGGGCCGCGAGCATACGGCGGGCGGACCCCCGGCAGGGGATCCGCCCGCAAGCCGGGGCTGGGACACCCACGGCATCCTCGGTCAGCCGATCAGGTTGAGATCGGCCTTGTCCGCGGACACCACGGTGGCCGGCAGCGGCGCGAAGTCGAGCTTCGGCCCCGACGCCTGGCCGGTCGTGATCGCCCAGCCGATGAACTTCTTCAGTGCGGCGCTGACCGCGGCGCTCTCACCCGTCTTCGGCACGATCACGTAGGTGAACGTCGAGATCGGGTACGCGCCTGAGGCCGACGCCGGCGGATCGGTCAGCGAGATGCCCTGCGTACCACCCGACGGCACCGACGTCACCGACGCCGCCGCTGCGGAGATGCTGGTCACGCCGGGCGTCGGGAACTTGCCGGCCGCATTCTCGACCAGCCCGTAGTCGAACTTGTTCTCGAGCACGTAGGCGATCGCGATGTAGGCAATCGCGCCGTTGGTTGAGGCGAGCACGCCGCCGACGCCGGAGTTGCCCTTGGCGCCGAGGCCGCCGGGCCAGCTGACGGTGGTGGCGTTGCCGATCTTCGACTTGAACGTCGGACTGACCTTCGACAGGTAGCTGGTGAACGCGAACGTGTCGCCGCTGCCGTCCGTGCGGTGCACCGGCTCGATCGTCAGGTCAGGCAGCTTGACGCCGGGGTTGAGCTTCTGGATCGCCGGGTTGTTCCACTTGGTGATCGTCCCCATCCAGATGTCGGCCAGCACCGACCCGGTGAAGTGCAGCCCGTTCGGAACCCCTTTGACGTTGTAGGCCACCGTCGTCGCGGCCAGCGCCCACGGAATCTCGATGCAGCTCTTGCAGGCCGCCGCCTGGCTCGAGGTCATCGGGGCATCGCTGGCCCCGAAGTCGACGGTCCGCGCGGTGATCTGCTCGATTCCGCCACCGCTGCCGATCGCGCCGTACGTGATCGCGACGCCGGTGCTCTGCTCGTAGGTGGGCTGCCACTCGGACATCAGCGGCGCGACCAGCGTGCTGCCGGCGCCGATGATCGTCTTGGCGGAGCCAACGCTCGCGCTCGATGATCCCTTCGATCCGGGTGAGCTGGAAGAGCCGCAAGCGGCAACCCCGAGCGCGGCGAGCAGCGCAACTCCAATCGCTGTAAAGCGATGTGTGTTCACGATTCAGCTTTCTCCTTGACTTGCTTATGAACCCTTGTTGTCAGGCTCAGTCTTCAGGGGGCGGGCCGGCACGGTGTTAACCAGTTGTGAAAATCCCGGCGTCGATCTCGCCGGCGGCGGCTCACCGGCTCGCCGCCGGCGCTCAGCGGTCAGGCTGCCGACAGCGCTGGCTGGCGCTCGCGTGCGGCTGCGTCGAAGCCAGCGTCGTCAGCCTCCTGGGCGCGCGCGTCCGCCAGCTCCGGGGTGAACCGGTAGCCGACCCCGAAATGCGTGTGGATGTAGCTCCACTCCGGCGACGCAGCGCGCAGCTTCTGGCGCAGCTTGCGGACGAACACGTCGACCGAGCGGTCGCCGTGAGCCATCGCGTAGCCCCACACGCGCTCGTAGATCTCCTCGCGGCGCATGACCCGCTCGGACTTCGACAGGAGGCTGAGGATCGCGAACTCGCGGGCGGTCAGCTCCAGGCTGCGATCCCCCGTGTAAGCCTGGAACAGGTCGGGCCGGATCGTGATCCCGCCGGTCTCGGTGGCGGCCTCCAGCGGCGCCATCTCCTGGCGCCGGTGGCGGCGCATCGCCGCCTCGATCACGGAGATCAGCTCCTCCGGGTGGCAGGGCTTGGTCACCCAGGCGTCGGCGCCGAGCCGCAGACCACGGACCCGCTGGGCGACCGACGACGGCCCCGTGTGGACGACCAGCGCAAGCCCCGGCAGCTTCGCGCAGATGCGCTCCAGATACTCCCAGCTGCCGGGTCCGACGACGGCCAGATCGATCACCAGCGCGTTCAGCCGCATCGTCACCAGCGCCTCCGGGGTGATCGGACCAGGAAGGGTGCGCAGCTCCCAGCCGACGGCCCGGACGCGGTTGGACAGCACCTGCACGAAGCCCGGGTCGCGATCGACCACGGCCAGCCTCACCCGCTGACCGGCGGGCTGCGGCACGGTCATCGGGTCGCTCACGGGTGTGGCGGCCGATGCTGACGACATGGGCGGCACTGTATTGCAGGCTCCACATGCGCAGCCGCCCCAGCGGTGGCTGGTAACAGGATGTTTACACGCAAACTGCGGAGCTCTGGCGCGATTCGCTGCCGGCACCCCGGTCGCGCGTTACCACCGCTTGGGAAACGCCAAGCTTGCAGTCTCGGTCCCCGGAGCGCGGCGGACCCTAAGAGCGGGCTAAGAGCACGGTCACTTCGCCCGCCGCACCGCTATTCTCCGCCGCGGACGGGCGTCCCCGCAGCAGCGAACCGGTCGTACACGGGATGGCATCTCGCAAGCAACAGAAAGACGCGGCGCGTCAGCGCCGGCTCGAACAGGAACGCGCGGCGGCCGCCCACACGCAGCGCCGGCGACGGATGCAGATGCTCGGCGGCGTGCTGGTCGTGGCCGTGGCCGTGATCGCCGTGGCGATCGCGATTTCGGCAGGTGGCAGCAGCGGTGGCGGGCTGATCAAGAACCAGCACACGGCCAGTCAGACCTATGGCCAGGTCAACAGCCTGCTGGCGGGAATCCCGCAGACCGGCACCACCCTGGGCAATCCCAACGCCAAGCTGACGATGTACTACTTCGGCGATCTCGAGTGCCCGATCTGCCGCGCGTTCACGCTCGGGATCGACGGCGGTGGCCTGTCCCAGTTCATCAAGAATGACGTGCGCACCGGCAAGGTGAAGATCATCTACAGGTCGTTCTGCACAGCCACCTGCAACAACAGCGGACAGACCGTGTTCAACGAGCAGCAGGTCGCCGCCTACGCGGCCGGCCAGCAGCACCTGTTCTGGGATTACGCAGAGCTCTTCTACCATGAGCAAGGCGACGAGACCACCCACTACGTCAACGCCACCTTCCTGGACGGGCTGGCCAAGCAGATACCCGGCCTCAACCTCGCCAAATGGCAGACCGACCAGAAGGATCCGGCGCTGCTGTCGCAGGTCGAAGGCGACGAGCAGGAGGCCTCGCGGCTCGGCCTGGACGGCACCCCCACGCTGATCGCCAAGGGCCCCACGGGCAAGGAGACCGAGGCGGCCGGCGGAATCCCCACCTACGCCGCGCTCCAGCAGGCGATCAAGCAGGTCACGTGACCGCCACCGCGCGCCACCCCGAGCGCACGAAGCGCGCCACGTGACCGCCACCGCGCGCCACCCCGAGCGCACGGAGCGCGCCAGCCGAAGGCCGGACGCGCTGACGCTTGCGATCCTCGTGTTCGCGGCGATCGGGCTGGTGATCGCCGCCTACACGACCTACGAGCACTACAACGGCTTCGCCACGCTGCTGTGCCTCGGCGGCCACCACGGCCACTCCAGCTGCGAGACCGTGCAGTCGTCGGTGTGGTCCGAGCTCGACGGTGTGCCGGTGGCGGTGCTGGGGCTGGTCGGCTACTTCGCGCTGCTGACGTCGCTCGCCTTCCGCGGCGAGCTGCCGCGCGCGTTCGCGTTCCTGGTGGCGCTGATCGGCTTCGGCTTCAGCGCCTACCTGACCTACCGCGAGGTGTTCACGATCAAGGAGATCTGCGAGTGGTGCGTGAGCAGCGCGGTGTGCATGACGGTCCTGATGGTGCTCACGGGAATCCGCTTCTTACGCGGTAGCCCGCAGCCGGCCTGACGGCGCTCAGGCGCGCGGCGGCCCACAGCCAGCCCGCAGCAGCCGACCCGAGGCGGCCAGCTGATCACGCCCGCGGGTCGAAATTCGTTGGACAGTCCAACGAATTTCGACCCGCGGTTGGACCGGCAGAAGGAATTTCGGGACAGAGCGCTTCCCAGCAGCATCCCGCCACGGTTGCTTCCAGCGGCATCCCGCCGCGGTTGTCACCTTTTGAGGGCCTTTCCGGTTTGCCGGCTTACGCGACACCCGCTTGAGCGACCAAAGCTGCACACGCCCAGAGGCGCGTCCACGAACATCCCGGTTCTCACCAACCTGGAAACAGTCATCTACAGTTCCAGCGATGCTGTGGTTGCTTCGCCACGCCGATGCGGCCGACGGCGTGCCCGACGACTCGCGTCCCCTCACCGACAAGGGGATCCGACAGGCACGCGCCGCCGGCCGGGCGCTGGCAAACCTCGAGGTCGAGCTGGACCTATGTCTGTGCAGCCCGAAGCGTCGAGCGCTTGAGACGGCCGAGCTGGCGTGCGAGCCGCTCGGCGTGCCAGTCAGCGTCACACCAGAGCTGGCGGGAGGTCCGTTCGACGCCGAGCAGCTGGCAGCGGGACTGGGCGAGGTGATCCTGATCGGACACGATCCCTCCTTCTCGCGGGCCGTGCACGATCTCACCGGTGCGCACGCACGGATGAGCAAAGCCGGCCTGGCGGCGATCCGCAAGGGCGAGCTGGTCCTGCTCCTGCGCCCGCGAGAGCTGGAGCTGATCGCGGCCGCACGCCGGCTGGCGGGAACGACAAGCCGCGGCGCCGCTGCCCAGCAGGCGGGCAGCGGCGGCGAGCGGGGCTCGCGATGACCGAGCCCGCCGTCTCCGGAGCCCGCACGGCCGAGGATCACAGTCCGGGCGGGGTCGACGAGCACGAACGCCCGAGCCTCCGCGACTCCCGCCTGTACGTCAACCGCGAGCTGTCGTGGCTGGACTTCAACGACCGGGTGCTACAGCTGGCCGAGGACGAGCAGCTGCCACTGATCGAGCGCGTCAAGTTCCTCGCGATCTGCACCACCAACCTCGACGAGTTCTTCATGATCCGGGTGGCTGGCGTCCACGATCAGCTCGATGCCGGCATCGACACCCGTGGCCCGGACGGCCTGTCTCCCAGCCGGGTGCTCGACGAGATCGCTGGCAAGGTGCGCGGGCTCGAGCGGCGTCATTCTCACCAGTTCCGCGACGCGATCGCCCCCGCGCTGGCCGAGCACGGAATCAGGATCGTCACGTCCCAGCAGTCGGGCGCTTCGGCCGAGGCACTCGACGAGCACTTCCGCAAGCACATCTTCCCCGCGCTGATCCCTCTTGCGATCGGTCCGGGCCGCCCGTTCCCGTACATCTCGAACCTGTCGCTGAGCCTGCTCGTGCGACTCCGAGACCCCGTCTCGGACCAGGGGGTCTACGCGCGTGTGAAGGTCCCGAAGGAGGTGCTGCCGCGCTTCGTCGAGATCGAGCCACAGACGTTCATCCCGCTCGAGGACATCATCGCCAGGCACCTGGACAGCCTGTTCCCGGGTATGGAGATCGTCGCCTACGACCTGTTTCGCGTGACCCGCGACGCCGACTTCGACGTCTCCGACGAGGCCGATGACCTGCTGCGCGCGGTCGAGGACGAGCTCCGCCGCCGGCGGTTCGGCGAAGTCGTGCGGCTCGAGGTCGGCGCGGGCATGGACGCGGAGATGCGCACCCGACTGATCGACTGGCTGGGGGTGGCCGTAAGTCAGGTGTTCGACGTGGACGGGCTGCTCGATCTCAGCGACCTGTGGCAGATCGCTGGCATCGACGGACACGAGGACCTGCGTGAGTCCTCCTGGACGCCGGTGACGCACCCGGCCTTCCGGGCACGGCCCGGAGACGCCGACGACGAGCCCGACGTGTTCGCCGCGATGCGGGCCGGCGACGTGCTCGTCCACTACCCCTACCAATCGTTCTCGACCAGTGTCGAGCGGTTCGTCATGCAGGCGGTCGATGACCCCAACGTGCTCGCGATCAAGATGACCGTGTACCGCACCTCCAACGACTCGGTGCTGGTCCCGGCGCTGATCGACGCCGCCGAGAAAGGCAAGCAGGCCGTCTGCATGGTCGAGCTCAAGGCGCGCTTCGACGAGCGCCAGAACATCCGCTGGTCACGCGAGCTGGAGGAGGCGGGCGCCCACGTCGTGCACGGGATCCCCGGGCTGAAGACACACGCCAAGGCGATCCTCGTGGTCCGTCGCGAGCACGGCGAGGTGCGCCACTACGTGATGATCGGCACCGGCAACTTCCACGCCAAGAACGCCCGCCTGTACGAGGACTTCGGGCTGTTCACGACCGACCGGGAGATCGGAGACGAGGTCGCCAGCGTGTTCAATGCGCTGACCGGCTACGGGCACCCGAAGCGCCAGCGCAAGCTGCTGGTCGCCCCGGATGCTCTGCGCGAGCCGCTGCTCGAGCTGATCGAGCGGGCGATCGCCTCTCGCCTCGCGGGGCAGCCGGCGCGGATCGCGATGAAGATGAACTCGCTCGTCGACCGCCGCTGCATCGAGGCGCTGTACCGCGCTTCGCAGGCGGGCGTGCCGATCGATCTCAACGTGCGTGGCATCTGCTGCCTGCTGCCGGGGATCCCCGGGGTCAGCGAGACGATCAACGTGGTCTCGATCGTCGGGCGCTTCCTCGAGCACACGCGGATCTTCGCGTTCCAGTTCGGCGACGAGCGCCGCTATTACATCGGCTCCGCCGACCTGATGCCGCGGAACCTCGACAGCCGCGTGGAGCTGCTGGTGCCGATCGATGCACCCGAGCTGCAAGCCGAGATCGAGGATACGCTCGAGCGCTGCTTCGCCGACGACACCAACGCCTGGACGCTCGACGCGCAGGGCCGATGGCAGCGGCGGCCCGGGCGACACCGCTCGGTGCACCGGGAGCTGATGCAGCGCTCGCTGGCTCAGACGCCGACGGTGGCGGGCAGCGTCAGCTGAGCTGACGCTGCCCGCTCAGCCGGTGGGAGCGTTCGCCGGCCGGTTGGCCAGCGTCAGCTTCAGCTGACGCGTGCTGCCGTCGTGCTTGATGGTCAAGGTCACGGTCTGCCCTGGCGAGTAGGTGCCGACCACGGCGATGAACTGGTTCGTGGAGCTGATCGGCTTGCCGTCGATCGCGGTGATCACGTCGCCGGACTGGAGGCCGGCCTTGGCGGCCGGCGAGCCGGCGACGACCGGGGTCGGGCAGCTGGAGTTGGCCGTCGTCGCGATCTGCGCACCGCCGGTGCTGCCCGCGTTCAGGCAGACGCCCACGTAGGCATGCTTGACCTGGTGGCCGGAGATGATCGTGTTCGCCACCTGCACGTCGGCGTTGCCCGGGGTGGCGAAGCCGACGCCGGAGCTCTGATCGGAGTTCGTGTCGATCTGGTCGTTGAGGCCGAGCACGTCACCGTTGCCGTCGAGCAGCGGCCCGCCGGAGTTGCCCGGGTTGATCGGAGCGTCGGTCTGGAGCGCGCCGAGGATCGTGAAGCCGTTGGGCGCCGGGATGCTGCGGCCGACCGCGCTGATGATCCCCGAGGTGACGGTCTCGGGCAGGCTGAAGGGGCTGCCGATCGCGACCACCGGGTCGCCGACCTGGGCGTCGCTGGAGTTGGCAAACCCGAGCGGGTGCAGCTCGGATGTCGGCACGTCGACGCGGATCACGGCCATGTCGGTCGACCGGTCCTCGCCGAGGATCCGCGCCTTGGCGTTGACGCCGTTCTGGAAATGCACCTCGACGGAAGTGGCGTTTGCGACGACGTGCTCGTCGGTGAGGATGTCACCGCGCTTGTCGTACACGACGCCGGCGCCCTCGCCCTCGGTCTCCTCGGTGCCACCGCCACCGAACAGGCCGCCGCCGGTGGAGGTCTCGGCGGTCACGGTGATGTCGACCACGCCGGGGCTGTCCTTGCGGTAGATCTGGTTGATCGAGAGGCCCTGCTGCTTGCTGAGCGACGTGGGAATCGAGCTGGCCGTGGACGACGTGCCGCTCGACAAGACCGTGGTGGTTACGGTGCGGCGCGTCGTGCCTCCGCCGCCGACGAGAACCGCGACGATCGCCCCAACGATCGCCCCGACCACCGCCGGAAGGAGGATTTTCAAGTTCATACGGAATCGACTCCTGTCAGAAGCTGCTGTATTCGCCGGTTGGCAAGCACCTCTCAGTTGAGCAAGTGCGTTTCAAAGGCCTTTGTGAAAACCGGAAGAGCTGCATAAGAACGGCACCGCGCCAACCAGCTCCCCCGCCTGCTGTCGACTACCCGATCGTAGTACGTCGCCGTTCAGCCACCGCGACCATCCTGCACCATCGCCACGAACGCGTCCAGCGCCGCCGGGTTGGCGAGCGACTCGCGACTGGCCGCCCGCTCCGGGGGCGTGCCGGTGAGGATCCGCTTGACCGGCACCTCCAGCACCTTGCCCGACAGCGTGCGCGGGACTTCCGTGATCTGGACGATCTCGTCCGGGACGTGCCGGGGCGAGCAGTCGCGGCGCAGGCGGCTGCGGATCCGCTCCCGCAGCTGATCGTCGAGCTGGGCGCTGCCGCGCAGCACGACGAACAGCGACAGCCAGCCGTCGGTGCCCTCCCGCGGCAGGTCGACGACGAGCGCGTCGAGCAGCTCGTCGAGCGCCAGCACCGAGCGGTACAGCTCGCTGGTGCCCATGCGCACGCCGCCGCGGTTGATCGTCGCGTCCGAGCGGCCGTAGATGACCGCGCCGCCGCCAGCGGTGATCTCGATCCAGTCGCCGTGACGCCAGACGCCGGGGAACATCGAGAAGTAGCTGTCCCGGTAGCGCTCGCCGGTCTGATCGCCCCAGAAGCAGACCGGCATCGACGGCATCGGCTCAGTGATCACGAGCTCGCCGACCTGGCCGACGACCGGTTTGCCGGCCTCGTCCCAGGCCTCCACCGACGCACCCAGCGCGCTCGCCTGCAGCTCGCCCTCGAACACCGGGAGCGTTGGCACGCCGCCGACGAACGCGGTGCACACGTCGGTGCCGCCGGAGGTGGAGAACAGCCACGTGTCGGCGCCGAGCTGCTCGTAGACCCACCTGAAGCCTTCGGGCGTCAGCGGCGAGCCAGTCGAGCCGACCGCCCGCAGAGCGGTTAGCCGGCGGCCCTGTCGCGGCCGCGTGCCGGCCTTCATGCACGAGCTGATGAACGCCGCGCTGGTCCCGAAGCAGGTCATCCCGGTCCGCTCCGCCAGCTCCCACAGGGTGTCCAGTCCGGGATGCCCGG
>JASHQV010000408.1 GCA_030038955.1 Solirubrobacteraceae bacterium | reverse complement strand
ACTTCGCCGTGATCCCCTTCGGGTCGATGCCCTCGGGGAGCGTCAGCGAGCGAGCGAACGTGCCGGAGGCGCGCTCCACGCGGTAATAGCCGTCCTTGCGCTCCTCGTGCTCGCTACCACGCTCGCCGGAGATCGTCAGGACGTTGTCCTGCAGCTCGATCTTCACGTCTTGCTCGCTGAGCCCGGGCAGGTCCGCGCGGAGCACGAACTCGCCGTCGCTCTCGACCAGATCCATCGCCGGGATCCAGCGGCGAGTCGTGCTGCCGGCGACCGGCGCCGGGGTCTCGAACAGCGTGTTGAAGAGTCGGTTGATCTCGCTCTGAACGGACTGCAGCTCACGTGCAGGCTCCCATCGAATCAATGCCATGTGTTGACCTCCTGAAGTGTTCTCTGACTACGCTGACCAGTATATAATCTTAGTCGTTTCCTGTCAAATCTTATGCGCGTCTGCGTACCGAGTCCTGAGGCGCGCCAATGTACTGAGTCCCAGCTGTCCGCCCGGCTGCGAGAAGGGCGTCAGCCGACCCGCTTCAGGGTGCCTGACCAGCCGTGAGCGCGGCCGCCACCCGGCCCAGGCGCCCCGCATCGATCGCTGCCCGCAGGTCGGCCATCAGCCGCGCGATGAAGCCGAGGTTGTGCAACGTCAGCAGCCGCTGTCCGGTTGGCTCGCCCGCCCGGAACAGGTAGTGCAGGTAGCCGCGGCTGTGGCCGGCGACGCAGGTTGGGCACGGGCAGCCGTCGAGGATCGGCGCCTGCGAGTCTCGCCACCGCGCCTTCATCAGATCGACGCGCCAGCGGTGCCCGGGGTCCGCGATCAGCGCGACGCCGTGGCGGGCGAGGCGCGTTGGCATCGCACAGTCGAACGTGTCGATCCCCAGCTGCACGCCCGTGATCAGGTCGTCGACCTCGCCGATCCCCAGCAGGTGGCGGGGATGGTCGGGGGCGAGGCGGCCGAGTGCCTCCGTGCACCACCCGACAACCTCGCGCATCTGCTGCTTGTCCTGCCCGAGCGAGCCGCCGATCGCGATCCCCGAGCAGCCGCTGGCGCTCACCACCTCGGCCGACTCGAGTCTCAGCTCGGGGTCGACGCCGCCCTGGACGATCCCATACACCGCCTGCTCAGCGGGGCCGTGACCGGCGTGCCAGCGCAGGCAGCGCTCGAGCCAGCGATGCGTGCGGGCGGTTGACCGCGCCGTGTACTCCCGCGTCGCGTGGAACGGGGTGCACTCGTCGAGCACGAGCGCGATGTCGGAGCCGAGCGCCGCCTGCATCTGCATCGAGGTCTCGGGCCCGAGGAACTGCTCGCTGCCATCGAGGTACGAGCGGAAGCGAACGCCGTCCTCGCTGATCGCCAGGATCGCGCCGTCCGACTCGCGTCCGCGCCCGCGCCCCTTGATCTCGTCGGCGACGCTGCCGTGGCCCAGCGAGAACACCTGAAAGCCGCCCGAGTCGGTGATGATCGGGGCGGGCCAGCCCATGAACCGGCCCAGCCCGCCGAACCGCTGCATCAGCTCGAGCCCGGGGGAGAGGAGCAGGTGAAACGTGTTGCCCAGCACGATCTCGTAGCCGAGCTCGGCGACGTCGCGAGGCTCGAGCGTCTTGACGGCGCCGCGCGTCGCCAGCGGCACGAACGCGGGCGTCTGCACGCGACCGTGGGCCAGCTGCAGGACGCCGGTGCGCGCGCGCGAGTCGGGGCAGCGGGTGCGGATCTCGAACAAGGCAGCCGCCAAGCTACCGGGCGGGCCCGTAGCGTGCGGTCGATGCCGTCACACATCACAGCGCGACGCCCGCCAGCGCCGGCGGACGCCTTCGATGCTTGGCGCTCGTCTTGGCCGCACGTGAGCTATCGGCCGGCGACGAAGTCGCCGCACGTCCGGCGGCCTCAGTACCCACGACTGCGAGCTGGTCTCGGAGACAACGTGCAGTGTTCCCACCATCACCCGCTCGAGCGCTGAGGCAGACAGCGACTCTGGCGGACGCTAGCGCCTGACTTCCTCCGGCTCGTCGTACCACGGCTTACGCTCGCCGATCCGGGCCCGTAGCCGCCACCTGCGGGACTTTGGCGCTCCCTCCATCGCAATCGCGACCGCCTTGATCACGCTGATGATCACCTGCGCAGCTTCGCTCGGTGTGGTCTCGGAGTCTCCGCTGAGGCGGGCAAGGTTGCGCTCGAACGTGTGATAGAGGCCCCAATCCTCCGAGGTCAAGCGAGCGATTCGCGTCAGGTCGATGGCGTCTGGGTCGCCGGCATCGACCGCACTGCCGCGCAGGAGCGCATAGCAGTCGTCGCGATCCTTCTCGTTCAGCTGCACGATCTGAAGCTTGGTCATCAGTAGGTCGGTGGCGGGCAGGCTCGGGCCTGGCTCCCGGACGCTGTCGGCGACCGGCAGACTGTGACACATCTCGAACGCATCGACGAACACGTCGATCTGAGCGTCACCGCCGGCTTCGTGGAACAAGAGTCGGCGGGAGCCATTGAGCGCGTTGAACGACCGCGCCGGTTCCCATCCGCGATCGGCGATCAGCGCCTCGAGCTTGCGGGAATCGCGTCGGCGAACGAGTAGATCGATGTCCCGAAGCGGCCGGTCGAACGCCGGGTCGAATCGCTGGCCGAGCCGCAAGCGAATCCCGACGCCGCCGAGAAGACGCGCCGCCAACCCCTGCCGATCGGCTTCCAGCACCAGTCGCCGACCCTCGTCCAGGAGTCGCTCGTTCGCTGACACGCCTTGCTCATCCAGTCACGAACTGATGGGTGACCTTGTCGGCACGCAGCTGCACGAGACATCCCGAGATCCGCCCGGTGTGGTAGTCGCTGCCGGGATTGATGCACAAGGTGCGGCCGATCCGCGTTGCCCCCGCGCTTTCGTGTATATGGCCGTGGAGACCGAGCAGCGGCTGGTAGCGTTCGATCAGCTCTCGCACTGCGGCCGACCCAACCGGAATCATCTTCGGTTCAGAGCCGGCCATCACCACCGATAGGTCGTGATCGAGTTCGGCTGCGGTGTCGAGTCCCGAGTCGTAGGGAGGAACGTGGAGGTTGAAGATAGCCCGGGAGGGCTCGTCCAGCGTCTGCGCTAGCGCGTCGATGCGGTTATAGAGCTCCTGCTCGTCGAGTTCGCGCGGCGACTCGAACGGCGTGCGATTCGAGTAGCCAAGCGACAGCATCGCGTGGCCGTCGAACTCGACGATCCGGCCGTCGCAGGCCTCGACCCGGTCGGCACGCTCGATTGACGCATCAACGCCGGGTGGGTCGTCGTTCCCGGGCATCAAGAAGCAGCGAACGTCCGTCCCCGCGAGCCTTTCGGCGGCCAGTGCGAGCCAGCGGTCGAACGTGTGAAGCATAACCTCGGCGAACCATCTCTCGCGCTCCTCCGTGGACAGCGCGGCAACCCGGTTCGCCTCCTCCATGCTCATACGGTGCGGATACATGCCGTTGGCCCGGATGCGCTGCTCGGCTGCGTCGAGCTGCACCTCGCTGTCGACCTGCTCGCGGCGGCCGAACAACTCGAACTCGTAGCCGCCGTCGAGCTCGATCAGCGGCACCACGACCTTGCCCGTGACGTCGCCGCCCATCACCAGCACTCCGGCGCGGTACACGCGCGCGGCCGCAAGAAGCTTTCGCCACAGGACCTCCGTTCCGTGGATGTCCGATGCGTAGTAGAGCCGGAGCGCGGGTGAAGCGTCCGTGGTCTGCTTGCGACGTCCGAGCCTCACTCAGGCGGCAGCTCCTGATACGCGAGGTCCAGCTCGATCCCCTGGCGGCTTCGGATCGTCCGACTTATGAAGTAAATGGCAAAACCTACCGCGTACACAACTACCGCTAGCTCGAGCTTGCCGGGGTCCTTGCTGATGCTGGCGCCCGACCCCGGATCCCATAGCAACACGAAGATTGCCGCCGCGAAGCCGAGTAGCGCGAGCGCACCCACGAGCGTGAACACGGGGATACCCGCGACCCGCCGCGAGTACGGCGAGGCCTCGACCATCGCACGGTGGCGGTAGGGCAGCAGGATGCCCGACGTCGCGGTGAACAGCAGCGTCAACGACAGGCCGAGCAGGACCGACAGGCTGCTGAACCAGGTGGTGAACGAATAGATCGCGGTGCTTCCGATCGCGAGCACCGTGAAGATTCCGATCGCCACGAGCGGGGCGCGCGAGCGGGGTTCGATGTACGACAGCCGCTCCGGCATGAGCCGATCGAACGACCACGCGAACATGCTGCGGCTGGCGAGCAGCAGCGTCTGCGGGATCCAGATCGCCAGCCCCACGGTGAAACCGATGATCATGATCACACCCCACACTGCGCTGCCCGACGCGATGCCAAGCAACTCCGGATAACCAGGCGCCCCGGCCGCGAACCCGTACGTGCTCGGCGTGGCGTATCCGAGCATGCCGTTGAACGAGTAGCTGGCGACATGTAGCAACGCAGGCACCATCAGTGCCAGCGACACCACCGCGACCGCCACCGCCCCCGGCATCGACCGCATGTGCGTGCGCTTCTGAAGCCTGATCTCTCCTGCGAAGTAGTTGCTCGAGAAGATGAACCCGAAGATGAACCACCACACAGAAACCGACCGCAGCGATTCCTTGAACGAGAACGCAGTCGGCGCAAACCCGTTCTTGGTCGCAGACTTCGCCAGTGCCGTGGTTGCGTGTGGAACGCCGAGGTTGGCGGCGTAGTGGTCGAAGTTGGCGAGGAACCCGCCGCGGCTCGTCGCGAATCCGATGATCACGGGCAGCAGGATCGCGCCAAGCACGTACAGCGTGAAGCACACGACTTGGACCCGGAAGAACAAACGCGTCCCGCCGATCACGAACAGCGCTACCGACACCAGCAGTATCACCGTTCCGGTGATGAAGAGACCGTCGTGGGTCGAGAACCAGTTGCCGAAAGTGATCCAGCCGTGTGCGCCCGTAAACCCGGCCATCGTGCGCCCGAACGCACCGAATCCGTAGGTCGCGATGTACGTCGTGTACACGCCGATAACCACCGCAAGCCAGAACACATAAGAGAAGTTCGCGGCAAATCCGGCGGACGGATGGAGCGTGCGGCTGTTGAACACGTAATCGCCGCCAGTACGAGGCATCACCTGGGTGAGCATCGCGTATAGGAACGCACCTGGCAGCCCGAAAAGCGCGGCGAAACCCAGCCCAAGGAGCGCATTCGACCCCGGATAGAAGGTCAGGAACAGCCAGTAGAAGGCGAACGTCAGGGCGACGCTCGACCACATCACGTTGTAGTACAAAGCATCGCTGGTCCTGCTCTCGCGGACCAGTCCCGTCGCCTGCCGCGTGAACATCGCGGGTGGCCGCTCTATCGCTGCCTTGTCGAATGTGGTCATGCAGATCACCTTCCTCGTTGCGCGCTGGTGGCGGTCGGCGCGCGCACCTGCAGATCCGTGCGCGCGTGTAAGAGGTAGTCGACTTCCTCGGGTACGACCGGCGAGCCGATCGGTACGTCGACCTCGAGTAGCCGCTCCTCCGTCCCGGCGAGGGCGACGACACGGCCGCTGGCGTCGATCGCGCCGCTTCCGCCAGTAAAGGTCAGTCCTCGATGCGAGCCGACCTGGTTGACGTAAACATGCGGGCGGCGGTTATCGAGCGCGCGGGCTCTGGTTGCGAGCGCGTGATCGGGGCCGTAGGGACGCATGTTGGCGGCGATCGTCACCAGCATCTCGGCGCCCGATCGCGACACTAACCGTGCTGGCTCAGGGAACTCGATGTCGAAGCAAATCAGCGGCGCGACCAAGTGCCCGGCGAGGCTGACTACGACCAGCTCATCGCCAGCTGCGAACGCCTGTCGTTCGGCGTTGCCGAACAGGTGCGTCTTGCGGTAGATCCCGGCGATCGCACCGTCGCGGTCGATGCACACCGCCGAGTTGGCGATCACGACGTCGCTTACACGCTCGATCAACCCGACGACTAGCGCCGTCTGATGACGGGCGGCAGCCGTCCGCAGACGGTCAACCCACGGATCGCCCTCCGGCACCGACAGCTCTGCCGCGGACAGCAGCTCGTAGCCGCTGAGGAACAGTTCCGGAAAGACCGCGAGCTCAGTGACTGCGTGATCGGCGACCGCCCGCTCGAGCCGCGACGTGTTCGCGGCGAGGTCGCCCGGGACCGGTGCGAGCTGCGCGATCAGCGTGAGCACGGGTTCAGCCTCCGGCCCCCGCGTGGAACGCCATCGCCTCGAGCGCGACGCGGCCGGCGACCAGCGACGTGGTCGGAGTGCCGTCGAGGCTGGGCGCTGTCTCGACCACGTCGACGCCGAGCAGCCCGGGCCGAGCGACGCCACGGACCAGTTCGATCGCCTCGCGAGTGGTTAGCCCCCCTGGTGTCGGACAGCACGTGCCCGGCGCGTGGGCCGCGTCGAGTGAGTCGATGTCGAACGAGAGGTAGACGCCGTCCCCGGCACCGGCCACCGCCAGCGCCTCCTGAACGACCTTTGCCGTTCCCCGCTCCCAGATGTCCTCGAGCCAGATTACGGTGATCCCCTGGTCCCGGCAGTACGCGAGCTCGGTCCGTGGGTTCATCCACCCCGAGATTGCCACCAGCGCGATCTTGTGCGGATCGAATCCGGCGTCTACGGCGCGGGTGATCGGACAACAGTGGTTGAGCTGCTCGCCGCCGACATCCATGGCCGTGTCGAGGTGTGCGTCGATCAGCACCAGCCCAGGGTCGGACACGTATTCGCAGACAGCTCTGGCCGCGGGAATCGTGATCGAGTGGTCGCCACCGAACGTCACGGGGAGCGCGTCTGCGGCGAGGATCGCGCCGATGTCTGCCTGGGCACGGGCGAACGTCTTCGCCGGATTGGCGAGAGCGATCGCGCAGTCGCCGCAGTCAACAGGGTGGAGTGCCCTGACCAGGTCGAAGTCAAGCGTTGCGTTGTAGGTAGTGAATTGGCACGACACCTCGCGGACCCCACGCGGCCCGTAGTTGGCGCCGGTGCGGCTGATGTTGGTGGCATCGAACGGCAGCCCGTAGATCGCCGCGCCCGCCCCGTGGCGCTTGAGCGCATCGGTATCGGGGGCGACGTGCGGCAGGCGCAAGAACGATCCGATCAAGCCGGTGTGGAGCAGCCCATTCCACATCGTCGTGTCGTCGCTGGCCGCGTCGTCACTGACCGGGGCTCGGCTGCCGGTGTCGTCCATCTCCGCCACCTCCTGACTTGCTAAGAAGCTGAAAAAGCGTTTTTGCAACCCCGCGGCCGCAAATCTAGCCAAAACGCTTTTGCATGTCAAGCTGGAGCCGGTAGCCTCTAGCAGTCGTGTCGGATGCCAAGCCCCGGGTCGGGATCAAAGAGATAGCCGACGCTGCGGGCGTCTCGATCACCACGGTCTCGCACGCTCTCAACGGCAAGGGCCGACTTCTGCCAGAGACTCGCGCGCGCGTGCGGGAGATCGCCGAGCGGCTGGAGTACCGCCCGAACGCG
>JASHQV010000407.1 GCA_030038955.1 Solirubrobacteraceae bacterium | reverse complement strand
CGTGCCGGCGCTGGCCGTCCCCCACAGCGGCGACATGGCCGAGAACGCGGCCCGCCTCGACTGGTCGGGCGCCGGCGTTCGTCTCCCCTGGCGGCTGCTGGCGCCGTCGACGCTGCAACTCGCCGCCGAGCGCGCCCTCGACCCGTGCCGTGGCTGCACGCGCCGCGCCGCCGAGCTCGGCGCCTGGGCCGCCACGCACGACGGCCCGACCCGGGCGGCGCAGCTGATCGAGCGGCTGGTCGGAGCCCCCTAGGCAGGCAGCCTGGCTGATTACCGCGGGTCGCCTGGGGCGACGGTGGCAGACCGGCGGTGGCGACGCCCGAGGTGCACGGACTCCAGCCAGCTCCGGGGGTGGGACTCGAACCCACAACCCTTCGGTTAACAGCCGAATGCTCTGCCGATTGAGCTACCCCGGAATGTGCTATGCCGGAAGCCGCCGCGATCACGGCCCCGGGAAGGCTCGGGCAAAGCTTAGATCACCTGCTCGATCCGTCCCGACACCGCCCCGATCGCGTCGAGCACCTGCTGGCGCCGGCGGGCGAGATCGGTGATCCCCGGCTGGTGCTCGCTGCTGGCGCGCGCGAGCGCCCGCTCGACGCAGGCCAGCTCCAGCAGCAGCCGCGCGTGCTCGAGCTGATCGGCGGTGACCGGACCACCGCGGCCGGCGCGAGCGACGAGGTCGGCGACGGACCGCGCGAGCTCGTCGTCGTCGGCGGGGAGCTCGGCGAGCGGCGACTCGAGCTGGCCGCGCAGGTGCAGGGCGGCGCGGCGCAGCGGCGCGCTCGTGAACGCCTGCCCCGGATCGAGCGAGGCGAGCGCGGCGGCGCCGGCCTCGGGTGCGGCCACGCACATCGCCAGGAACGAGCGCTCGGCGCGAACCGTCGGGTCGACCGCGACCCGTCCACCGGGGACGATCGTGGACTGCTCGCGATCGTTCGACAGCAGCGTCGCCAGTCGCGCCGGGCTCAGCTCGAGGGCTCCGGCGACCAGCTTGATCAGCTCGTCGCGCAGGGCGCTCGCGGGCAGCGGCGCCAGCACCGAGCGCAGCTCGGCGAACGCGCGGTCCTTGCCCTCGGCGCTGCTCAGCTCGGCGCGGTCGAGCACGAGGCGGACGACGAACATCACGAACGGCACCGACTCGGCCATCCGCCGGCGGAGGCCGTCGACGCCCTCACCGGAGATCACCTCGCCTGGATCGCTGCCGGGCGGCAGCGGCACGACCCGCAGCTCGAGCCCCGCCGAGCCGGCAACCTGCGCCGCCCGGAGCGCCGCGTCCTGCCCAGCGCGGTCGGCGTCGAGGCAGATCTCGACCACCCCCACGAGCCGCGCCAGCTCACGCACCTGCTCGGCGGTCAGCGACGTGCCCATGATCCCGGCGGCGTTGCGGATGCCGGCCTGATGCAGCGCCAGCACATCGGTGTAACCCTCGACGAGGATCATCCGGCCGGCTTTGGCGGCGGCGCTGCGGGCCAGCTCGATCCCGTACAGCACCTCGCGCTTGTGATACAGCTCGCCGTCCGGCGTGTTGATGTACTTGGGCATGCGACCGCCCTCCATCGTGCGACCGCCGAAGCCACGCACGCGGCCGCGGGCGTCGGCCGTCGGGAACATGATCTTCGCGCGGAAGAAGTCGTAGACGCTGCCGGGGCGCGATCGGGAGCGCTGCGCGAGACCGGCGGCGAGCAGCTCCTCGTCGCCGTATCCAGCCTGCCGGGTCGCGACCAGGATCCGGTCCCAGGCGCTGGGGGCGTAGCCGATCCGGAACTCGCGCAGGATCTCCTCGCTGAACCCGCGCGCGAGCAGGTGCTCGCGCGCATCCGCGGCCTCGCGGGCCTCCCACAGGCAGCGGGCGTAGTAGGTGGCGGCGCGATCGAGCAGCGAGTACAGCCGCTCGCGGCGCTGGCGCGCGGCGGCGGCGGCCGGATCCTCCTCCTCGGTCTGCAAGGTGACGCCGAAGCGGCCGGCCAGCGACTCCAGCGCGCCCCTGAAGTCGACGCCCTCGGTCTGCATCACGAACTTGAACGGATCACCGGACTCGGAACAGCCGAAGCAGTGATACAGCTTCTCGTCTGGGCTGACGTGGAGCGACGCGGTGCGCTCGTCGTGGAACGGGCAGCGCCCGAAGTAGCTGTTGGCGCCGGCGCGCCGTAGCTCGGTTCTGGTCGAGACGAGCGCGACCATGTCGACCGCGTCGCGCACACGATCCCGTGAATCGGCCGTGTAACGGGCTGTCTGGGTCATCGGGGCGGCGCGTACGACGCGGGCTGGCTCACGCCGGCGATTGTGACAGCGCGACCGGGGCCGCCGGACGCAGACGCACGCCCACGTGGTACTCGGCGGTCTCACGGATCGCCCGCTCGGCCTGCTGCAGCGCGCGTTGCGAAGCCGGCGGCGGGTCCGCCAGTGGCCGCCCGACGGCGCCGACCAGGAACGCGTACGTCTCCTGATCGAGGCCGAACGCAGATGCCTCGCAGGAGCTGCAGACGACGCCGCCGGCCGCCGCCGAGAAGCCGGTCAGGTGCTCGCGCTCGCCGCATGTGGCACACGATCCGAGGTGCGGCAAGAGGCCGGCAGCGAGCAGCAGCTTGAGGCGGAAGGCGAGCGCGGCCGGCTGGGTGTCGCGCAAGCCGCTTGCCAGCAGCGACAGCTGCCTGTCGAGCAGCGCGAACACCTCCGGGTGCGGATCGCCGGCCTCGAACAGCCGGCTGACCGCGTCGCAGGCTCGCGCGGCGCCGTCGAGCGCGACCGCGCTGTCCCGCAGGCGCGCGTGGCTGTCGATCGTGTCGACGCCGGTCACCGTGTACAGCTCCCCCCTGCCCTCGTGCAGCATCGTGGCGATGTGGAAGAACGGCTCGAGCCTCGCGCCGAAGCGGCTGCGGGCGCGGCGCGCACCCTTCGCGATCGCCCCCAGCCGGCCGTGCTCGGGCGTGTACAGGTGGATGATCCGATCGGCCTCGCCGTACCGGATAGAGCGCAGCACGATCGCTTCGGTCTTCAGCGTGATGCCCATGCTATATTTTGTAAAGCAATGAAGCCGGTCACCGTCTACACCACCGACATGTGCCCCTACTGTCGGAGCGCGAAGGCTCTGCTCGACCGCCGGGGAGTCACCTATGAGGAGATCAATCTGGCACGTGACCCGGACAGTCGCCGGGAGCTCGCCGAGCTCACAGGAATGGTGACGTTTCCGCAGGTGGTGATCGACGGCAGCTCGATCGGCGGCTTCCAGGAGCTGCTGGCGGCCGACCGCGCCGGTCGCCTGGGCGAGCTGCTCGCCGCCTAGCCTAGCTCTGGCGTGCGTGCCGCCGCCGGGGGCGCGGCTGGCAGTGCTCGCAGGCGTACGTGCCGCGGCCACCGACGACGAACTTGCGCACCGGCGTCCCGCACACCGGGCACGGCACGCCGGCGCGGCGGTGCACGAGGAAGCTGTCCTGGAAGCTGCCGCGGGCGCCGTCGACGTGGCGGAAGTCGTCGATCGAGGCGCCCTTCGCGTCGATCCCAGCGCGCAGCGCCGCCTCGACCCCCGCGCGGATCAGCTCCCACTGTGCCAGCGTCAGCCGCCCGACCGGGCGAAGCGGGTGCACGCGAGCGCGGAACAGCGCCTCGTCGGCGTAGATGTTGCCGATCCCGGCGACGCGGCGCTGATCGAGCAGGAACGACTTGACCGGCGCGATCCGGCCGCGGGCGAGCGAGCGCAGGTGCTGGGCGGTGAAGCCGTCGGTGAAAGGCTCGACGCCGAGGCGCTCACCCAGGTAGAGGTCGCGGGCCGCGGCTCCGTGCAGTAGGTGGCCGGTGCCGAACCGTCGCGGGTCCACGTACACGAGGCGGTCCCCGCGGCCGAGCCCGAAGCGGACGCGCGTGTGCAGCGGCTCGTCCGGCGGGTTCCACAGGAGCGCGCCGGTCATCCGCAGGTGGACCAACAGGAAGCGCTCGCCGGACAGCCCCCAGATCAGGTACTTGCCGGCGCGCGAGAGGCGCTCGACCAGCGCCCCTTGCAGCTCGGCCTGCACGACCTCAGGCGCCACCGGCCGCGTCCAGCGGGCGTCGAGGATCTCGACGGTCTCGAGCGTCCTCCCCTGCAGATGCGGTGCCAGCTGACGGCGGATCGTTTCGACTTCGGGCAGCTCAGGCATCGCACGGGAAGCTTCGCACGCGGCGGCTCACAGGAACGGTTCGCCGGGCAGCTGTGACGCCTCGGTGCCGGTCAGCCACGCCAGCGCGCTCGCCCCCACGTCGGCCATCGCGCCGTCGTGCCGGCGGGAGCGGTGTCCGGGGAAGACCGCAAGCAGCGGCACGTGCTCGCGTGTGTGATCGGTGTGCGGCGCAACGGGGTCACAGCCGTGATCGGCGGTCAGCACCAACAGGTCGCCGTCACCGAGCCGCGCGAGCCACACCGCGATCGCGCGATCGATGTCGACGAGCGCCCGCGCGAAGCCGGCGGCGTCGTGGCGGTGGCCGTAGACCTGGTCTGTCTCGATCAGGTTCGTCAGCACGAACCCGTGCTCGAGCTCCTGCAGCAGCCGCGCGGTCTCGGCCAGCGCTACCGCGTTGGTCGCTCCCGCGTGCTGCTCGTCGATGCCGCGGCCGGCGAATAGCTGCCCGGCCTTGCCGACGGTGTGCACGGGGACGCCGAGCTCATGCAGGACGTCCACGTAGGTTGCTCGCGGCGGCGGCAGCACCAGGTCCCGGCGGCCGTCAGTGCGCTCGAACGCGCCGGGGAGGCCGTGGAAGGGGCGCGCGATCACGCGTTCGACCTGGTGCTCGGGCGGCAGCCCGGCGCGCACGCGGGCGCACACCTGATACAGCTCCTCGACCGCGACCACGTCTGCGTGGGCTGCGATCTGCAGCACCGAGTCCTGGCTCGTGTACACGATCAGCGCGCCGCCGCGCAGCTGCTCCTCGCCATAGTCCGCGATCGCCTCGAGGCCGTTGTAGGGCCGGTTGCAGATCACCTGACGGCCGCTGGCGTCGCCAATCACGCCGATCACCTCCGGTGGGAACCCGTGCGGGTACGTGGGCGCAGGCGAGTCGGACGGCGCGCCCATCAGCTCCCGGTGTCCCGCGGTGGAGTCCTTGCCGTGACCGATCGGCGCAAGCCGGCCGTGGAGGACGGGGCGGCACGCCGGTGGGATCCCGTCGAGCGGGATGATCGATCCGAGGCCGAGCGCCGCGAGCGTCGGCAGCCGCAGCTCGACCAACGAGGCGACGTGGCCAAGCGTGTTTGCGCCGTCGTCGCCGTAAGCTGCTGCGTCCGGCAGGGCGCCGGCGCCGCAGGCGTCGAGCACGACGACGAACGCCCGCCTCACGTCGGCCGCGGGCCGGTGGCGGTGAGCTGGCTCGGCGCGCTCGACACGCGTCGATTGTGTCAGGCCGCCGGGGGCTCCAGATGCGCCCGCGGATGCGCGTCGAAGTACACGTCGCGGAGGCGCTCGGCCGACAGATGCGTGTAGATCTGGGTGGTGGCGATGTCGGCGTGCCCGAGCATCTCCTGCAGCGAGCGCAGGTCACAGCCGCCCGCGAGCAGGTGCGTGGCGAACGTGTGGCGGAGCGTGTGCGGGCTCATCCGCGCCTCCAGGCCGGCGGTGCGGGCGTGGCGCTGGACGATCTTGTAGAGCCCCTGCCGGGAAAGCGCCGCGCCGCGGAGGTTGACGAACACGTACGGCTGGTCGCGCAGCCCCACCAGGTGCGGACGCGCCGTTCTCAGATAGGTCGTCAGCGTGCTCCTGGCCTTTGTGCCGATCGGGACGATTCGCTCCTTCGACCCCTTGCCCCGCGCGAGCAGCACCCCTGTCTCGAGGTCGAGCTCCGAGAGCTTCAAGGCGATCGCCTCGGAGGCGCGCAGCCCGCACGCATACATCGTCTCCAGCAGCGCGCGGTCGCGCATCGCAGCGGGACCGGTGCCGCGCGGCTGGGCGAGCAGTCTGTTGATCTCGTCGCGGCTCAACACCTTCGGGAGCCGCGCGCGCGGCCGGGGCGGCCGCAGCTCCTTGGTCGGGTCACCTTCCAGAAGCTGCTCTCGCCGCAGATGCCGGTAGAAGGAGCGCAGACAGGCAACCTTGCGTTGCAGCGTGGCCGGCGCCGCCGGGTGCCGCCCTTCGGTGCCCTCCGCCAGCTCGCTCACGAACGCTGCCAGATCGGCGCCGCCGACGGCGAGCGGGTCGACGCCACGGCGGTCGAGGAACTCGCCGAGCTGCTGCAGGTCGGAGCGGTAGGCCTCCAGCGTGTTGCGCGACAGGCCGCGCTCAAACTCGAGGTAGGCGAGGAAGTCCAGTGTCAGTTCAGTCAGGTGGTGCGCGGGCGCGAACTCGGTGGCGGTCATGTTTATGTATTCGTCGCGACCGGCCGACTTCCTCTCAAAGGCTGGATGCCGAGTGGACGGCAGGGGTCCGTAGGGAATCCCTCAGCTCCGGCGCTAGACACGCAACAGCTGGGCGCCGAGGAGCCCGCTCATGCGGTCATTGGTGTGCCTCTTATGGCCGAACCCCACGCACGCGCCTAGTGGGCCTCCCGGGAGGCCCACTAGCGCGGCTCGGCTCCGCCTACCTGACACGAGACGCCAACCGGAACGCCACCGACGAGCGTCTGGTAGACGACGCAGTAGCGCTCGGTGAGCTCGACCAGCTTCGCGAGCTGCTCATCGGTCGCGTCGCCTTCCAGGTGGAAGATCAGCCGGATTGCGCGAAAGCCGACGGGTACTTCGCCGAGCGGGACGACGCCGAGCGTTCCGCGAAAGTCGAGATCGCCCTCCGCCAGCACGGTTCCCCGCACCGGAAGCTCGAGCGAGGTCGCAACCGATCGAAGCGTGACACCGGCACAGGCAACCAGTGCCTGCAGCAGCATGTCACCCGAGCAGGCCAGCTCCCCCGATCCGCCGGTGGCCGGATGCAGGCCGGCCCGCACGATCGCTCGTCCCGTCGCGACGGAGCAGGCAATTTGCTGATCGTCCAGCGATCCCTCGGCACGCAGCGTGACAAGGGCAACTTCGGGCTCGTCCCTGTAGCGTTGCTTGATCGGCTTCTGGGTCGCTCGAAGCTGCTCGCGATTCATTCGTCCAGCGCCCGCTAGTGTGGCCCCGGCTGACCCTACAGCAAGCGCCTGACCGCCGTCGCATTGGACGGACCGCGTCCGCAGCCGTACGCTTATCGCGCCATGGCAGGATGCCTAAGCTGCGGACAGCAGAACCCAACAGGGGCACAGTTCTGTAACGGCTGCGGGGCCCCACTGATCGACGCCTCGCCGAGCGATCGCGAGGAGCGCAGGATAGTCACGGTCCTGTTTGCCGACATGGCCGGCTTCACGGCACGCGCGGAGAGGCTCGATCCCGAGGACGTGCGAGCGATCCTCGACCGCTACTACGTAAGGCTGCGCGCCGAGATCGAGGCGTTCGGCGGGACCGTCGAGAAGTTCATCGGAGACGCCGTCGTGGCGATCTTCGGCGCGCCGGTCGCGCACGGCGACGAT
>JASHQV010000406.1 GCA_030038955.1 Solirubrobacteraceae bacterium | reverse complement strand
GGCCATCTCCTCGGAAAGCTCGATCCCGTATACGGGGACGCCGCGTGCGGCCAGCGGCAGCGCGATCCTGCCGGTGCCGATCGCGAACTCAAGCGCCCGGCCGTCGCCCGCGAGCTCAGCGAGCAGCTCGACCGCTGGATCGACGACCGCGGAGTCAAACATCGTCGCCACAGATTCGTCATAGCACCGAGCGACCTCGCGGCCAAAGTGGTCCTTGAGCATCAGGCGATTGTCCCGCTCGGCGGTCCGACAAGCCTCACGGAAGCCGCTCGCCATCCCTCCAGCGCTCAGGGCCGTATGCGGGCGGCACCCCTTCGGCGGAGAGGAGGCAGCCGGTCGGCGATGCGACGGGTGACCGCAGGCGCGTGGAGATATCCACGGCGAGAGCTCGTCCCGGACGGGTGCTTCTTCGCAAACGCGCTCGCCGACTTCGCGCGCTGTGGGACTGAAGCCGCGCGCGTAACGGTGGTCGCTCCCCAGGACGGTTGTGACGGGGTCCTGAGTGCAGGGTTGCCTGGGCGCGATCGGAGTCGAGGGCCGCGGTGCCGAGGTGGAGAGCCGTCAGGATCTCTTGACATCGGGATCTGTCAGGGTACCCAGAGGCCCCTTCGACCCGAGTCGAGAACGTGTCCCCAAGTCAGCAATTCTGGATCGATGCGGGACACTTCAGAGACGCTCAGAAGCCTGTAGATACTGGAAAAGCCTTGCGAATGGCCGACTCCTAATCCCAAGGTTGGAGGTTCGAGCCCTCCACGGCCCACTGGCGAGGTTCCTGTCGGATCGGCGACGAGGGAGGTGTCGGCTCACGCGATCGGGTTGTCGGCCAGGGCTCGGGCGCCAGCAGCGTTGGCCGACTTCCAGAGCCGGATCTGGCCGACGTAGCTTGCCGCAGAGGGTCCAGCGTCGCCGTTGGTTGGGAGCAGAAATTCGAGGTCCGTTGCTCGGGCATTGAGAGTCTGGAGCGCCCATTCGGGCGCGACGAACGCGACCCAGCCGACGGCTGTCTGTCCCGGCTGGATCGGCGGCATGGCGGCCAGAGACGGGCTCGGCTCTCCGTTGGCGTTGGGTAGGTCCGGGAACTGGTAGGCGGTTGCAGGCGACCGCGGGCTCTGCAACAGCAGGTCGACATCGGCGCCGGCGGCGTCGTAGGTCAGCGGGGTCGACCGACGGTTGGTGATGGCAACCTCGAGACAGACGAGGGTCCCGGTACCGTCCGGGTAGAGCGCGGGATCGCTGGCCGCGTTGGACACCGGAGTGGTTAGCGTCGTCGTGGCGAGCAGTTGCGCGTCGTAGCCCGGCATGCGCAGCACGTGCCCGGCGTCGACGACATTGTAGGTGACCCCACCCCCGAACAGGCTCGCTCCACGCTGACAGATCCCCTCACGAGCGGCTGCCGTCGCGATCCCCTTCGTGACGCAGCTGTTCCCGTCACCAGGCGCCGTGACCACCAGCACGAGCACGATAACCACGAGCAGCGGCGAGGCGATCAGCCACAGCCGAAAGCGCAGCGGCAGCGGCGCTGGCCGCTCGGCGATCGACGGCGCACCGGTGATCAGGTCGCTCAGCTCCCTGAGCCGGGCGCGGTAGCGTCGCCGTGCGCGGATCGTCACCCAAGCCGGCCACGCGATGACCGCAGCACCAAGCAGGACCGCGAGCCACATCGGCAGCTCCTCCTCGATCGCGCCGGCCAGAATCGGCGCCAGCGCCGCCAACACCACAGTGCCCATCCACACAGGCAGCAACCACATCGCCCGTTTGATCTCGGCGACGGTCATCTCCGACAGAGGCCTGGCCCGCCGACCGCGCCGGCCTCCGCCCCCGCCAAGGTCGTGCGGTGAGTCTTGGCGGGACAGCCCATGGCGATCCGTTCCCACGTGACCGATGCCCATACCCCCTATTCGGCGGCGGCGCTCCGGCACCTGAGCGGTCCGCCCACTCGAACAGAGATCCGCGCCGGCACCGCCGATCGACCCCAGCCCAACGCCCGAGCGCGCCCTGCCCCGGCCGACAGAAGGTCACGCGCGACATAGCCTCCCCACTACCGGGACGATTCCTCTTTGGTTCCTCCACCCTGTGCTAACTGGCTATCGCGTCGGCGACGAACGAGAGGTGAGGAGCTGGCTCTGGCAGAGGCGAACCTCAGCGATTGTTGCCGTCGAGGCGCAGCGAGAAGACCCGGACGGCATCGGCGCGGTACCCAAGCGATTGATAGAAGCCGCCCGCTTGGTCGTTGTCCTCTCGCACCATCACGTTCAACTTGGGGATGCCTTGGGCGCGTAGCCAGTCTTGGGCCGCCTGCATGACCGCTCGACCGTAGCCGTGACGGTGGAGCTGCGGGTGCACCGCGAGGTAGTAGACCCATCCACGATGACCATCGTGTCCGACCATGACCGCGGCGACCAGCCGACCGTCATCGTGGCCGACGAGCACGTCAGACGCGGGTCCCTCCACCGCACGCCGCAGATCGGCGCGCGGATCGTTCCACGGACGGATGAGCCCGGCTTGCTCCCACAGCTCGATGACGGATTCCGACCACTCCCGTCGGATCGGCTCTATGTCCACAGCGAAATGATCGCCGACTCCGATGTCCTTCGCTCGTGGCGACGAGCGGGACGCTCGAGCAGCCGGCTCCGGGCAGACCTGCTTCCCGTCGCTCCACGCTCCCTTGAACCACTCGTTGCCGATCAGGCGCGCTTCCCGACGCATCCCAAGACGGGCTCCAAGCCTCCCAGCGTGCGCGAGCACGAGCTAGCCGCGGGACGACGACTCGCACGCGTCCTGACCCCAGCGAGCCGCACGTGATCTCGTCGCAGCCCGGGCACAGAAAAGCGGCCCGGGGGCGCCGATCTTGCCTGCTTCCACGCGTAGCCTGCGCACAGAATAAGCCTTGGTCGGCTGCCTTCAAGAGCCGCTTCGCCTGGCTTCGGCGGAGCGATGCTCTCTCCCGAACCGCTGGCGGCACCCTACCGCAAGCCCACACGTGTCGCACCAAGCTGGATCGCAACTTCCCCCAACTTGCGAAAAAATCAGCTCACACTCGCACCGACGTCAGCCGGCGCCCGGCGCCCGGCACGATCAGCGGAGCTACGTGGCCGCGGTCATCACCGGGATCGTCCCCCATTGGCCACCTGGCGGAGTATCCCATCGCTCTCGTTCCGCGTCTCCTAAGGTGCGCCACCGTTCTCATGTCGCACCTCGTAGCAGTCGATTGTCTTTCCTACGCCCACCGCGAGCGGCTCGTTTCGCGAAGTGAAACGCCTGCATCCTCGAACCGATGTGGTGGGGAGCGGGCGGGCTAGCTGGGGTCTTGTCCGGGGTTTGACCCTCAGCGCCCGGCTCCCTGGGCGCCCCGGTCGCACGACCGCGCAGGGCAGGCACCTGCGCCGCGTCGGCGGCAGCGAAGCCGCGCCCTGCAAGTTACCCAGCGGCACGGACGGGAAAGCGGCGAGGCGAGAACGGCGTCCTCCCGAGCCTGTTCATCGCCCGGGTCGCCCCCGGCGGCGTGCGTGGGTCGCTCCCTCCGGCGTGCGCGGGTCGCTCCCGACAGCGTGCGCGGGTCGCATCCCGACGGCGTGCGTGGATCGCCTCCGGCAGCGAGCCGCACGCGATCGTCGCAGCCCGGGCACAGAAAAGCGGCCCGGGGGCGCCGATCTTGCCTGCTTCCGCGCGTAGCCTGCGCACGGAATAAGCCTTGGTCGGCTGCCTTCGAGAGCCG
>JASHQV010000405.1 GCA_030038955.1 Solirubrobacteraceae bacterium | reverse complement strand
ATCGAGAACACCGGCGTCTCGTAGGCGTGCCGGGGCCGGCCGGTCGGCGACTCGGTTTCGGCGACGACGACGACGTCGGGGTTGGGCCGCGTCAGCTGCTCGCGCTCGTAGCTGACCCACCCCGCTCGCGGTCCCGTCTCGCCGTCCGGCAGCGCGAACACCATGTCGCCAAACAGCTCGGCGCCGACTCGGAAGGCCGCCTCGGTCGACTCCACCGGCAGGCTCCCGACGAGCAACAGCTCGCTGGTGACTCGTGACATCGGATCTTCTCCTCTTTTCGCAGCGACGGTCGCGCGCTCGTAGCGACGGTGCGCGCCCAGAATCCCACACTTGCGCGCGCACCGTCGGCGCGGCGCCCGACGTTCGATCGCGGCGGGCGAGCGCCGGCAGCCGGCAGCATGCGGCAGCCGGCAGCATGCTGACGGTCGGATAGGCTGGCTGGCAAATGCCGCTGCAGCTCGCGCAAACGGTCGATCGGGCCCTGGGCTTCAACGGCACGCCCGCGCAGGCGCTTGCAATCTGGGAGTCCGCCGCTCCGAGGTGGCCACGCGTCGCTCGCCGGCCAACGGCGGGAGACATCGCGATCTATCGCAGGCTGGCTGGCCGCCGGCTCGCTGGCCGCGTGCTGATCCTCGGCGTGACCCCAGAGCTGCGCGACCTGGTCGCGGAGACCGGTGGCCAGCCGGCGCTGCTGGACATGAGCGCCGCGATGCACGACGCGACGAGTCGCATGCTGAGGCGGGCCGACGTGAGGCGCGAGACCTGGATCGAAGGCGACTGGTGCGAGGGCAACCTGCCCTCGTCCAGCTTCGACCTGGTGCTTGGCGACATGCTCTGGTGGGCCGTGTCGGTTGCGGCGCAGCACGAGCTTCGCGACGCGATCCACGCGGCGCTGAGCCGCGACGGCATGTTCGTTGGCCGTGTCCGCTTCAGTGAGCCAACGCGGGCGGCGCTTGATCCCGTCGAAGCAGTGACCGCTCAGCTGCGGCGACTCGATCACGCCGGCGCAGACCGCAACAGGGTCGAGACCGAGTTGCTCTACTGGCTATACGACCACACGGCCGATCATCCGGGCAGACGCCTCGACCGCAAGCGCACCCAAGAGCTGCTCCACGAGCTTGCCGGCGCACCGCAGCTCAGCCGCCATCAGGCGTTCCTTCGGCACGCTGCGACGCGAGTGGTGGGCGCAGATTGGACCTGCCAGAGGCGAGAGGAGCTACTCGACCTGCTCGGCGCTCGATTTGAGCTGGTCGCTGAGCGCTGCGCCGTCGACTACGACTCCGCTCAGCACCCGATCATCGCGCTCAGGCCGCGTTCGGGGTCGAGCCAGCGGTTCGCGATCCGTCGCTCGCACGGGATCGGCCTGCCCGAGAAGATCTCGCAGCTCGCCCCTGATGACAGCGCGGTCGTCGAACGCGATACCGCTGCCGTCGGCGTGCAGCGACAGGCGCGGGATCGCCCCCCGACCAAGTACGAGCACGACATCGCCGCTCGAGGCGAGCGCTAGCACTCGTCGAAGTGCGGCCCGCCGGTCGGGGACGATCTCGATCGCAGCGCCGCTCACCGATCTCGCACCCTCGATCAGCGGGCGCATCGTCTGCTCGCGGGGACGACCGAAGGAGCTTCCCTCCGTCACAACCACGAGATCGGCGAGGCGGGCTGCGAGCCGACCGATCGGGGCGCTCAGCTCGCGCATGCGATGGCCGGCGACGGATACCAGGACGTGCAGTCGTGCCCCAGCCCGTTCACGCACGATCGCTCGTGCCGTAGTGATCACGGTCGACACGGCATCGGGCGTGTGGGCAAGGTCCACGATCACATCGAATGTCTGTCCCTCGTCGATCCGCTCGAAGCGGCCCGGCACACCTGGCGTGCACTCGATCGTCCTGACGATCGTCTCGAGCGAGACCCCAAGCGAGCGCGCAGCCGCCACCGCGGCGGCGACGTTGGCGGCGTTATGGGGTCCCGGCAGCCTGCTACGCAGCGCGATCGCGCCGTCGGGAGTGTCCAGCTCGAGCCATCCAGACGCGAGGCTCCAGCCACAGCGCCGCACGCGGAACTCGGCGGCAGCCGTCCACCCGTATCCGACCGTCGTCACCCCGCGTGCACGAAGCTCCGCGGCGAGCTGCGCGGCACGGCCGTCGTCGAGGTTGACCACGGCGAGCCCTGTCGCGCTGTCACCGCGGATGAACAGGCGCCGCTTCCATGCCGCATAGGCGTCGATCGTCCCGTGACGGCTGAGGTGATCGGACCGGACGTTCGTGAGGACGGCTGCCTCCGGCAGCATCTCGGGGCAGCCTTCGAGCTGGAAGCTCGAGGTCTCGCAGACGATCAGCTCCGCATCGCTCCCGGCGACCGTCGACAGCGGCGGGTGGAACTCGGCGTTCCCGGCGATTGCCGCATCCTCGCCGGCAGCGCGAGCGATCGCGCACAGCAGCGAGCAAACGGTCGACTTCCCGTTGGTTCCAGTCACAGCGATGATCGGTTGACGGGTCAGGCGCCAGCCGAGCTCGAGCTCGTCGAGCACCTCCAATCCAAGCGTGCGTGCGCGCCGAAGCAGCGGCGCGTCGAACGGGATGCCCGGGCTCTTGACGACTGCACACGAGCTCAGTGCCCCCTCGAGCGCCGGCGGCGCACCGAGCCACGTCTCGATCCCCGCCGCTCGCAGCTCGCTCGCACGCTGCCGCATCGGGCGGGAGGTGCTCGCCTCCCAGCAGTAGATCATCCCCGGCGGCACGAACCGACGCAGGGCCGAGATCGCAGCCGCGCCAGCGCGTCCAAGGCCCGCGACGACGAAGGGCGCAGAAGGGAGCGGAGGCCGAACCACCGGGATCAGCGCGAACTGTGTGCGTGGCCGCGACAAGGCTCGGATAGCGTAAGCGCTCGCGGTGCGAGCTCTGCTGACGTTCGAGAACTTCGTCGGATTCGGCGGTACTGAGACCTACACGCTGACGGTCGCCAACGAGCTCGAGCGGCTCGGGCATGACGTGCTGATCTACTCGCCGAACCGGGGAGCGATGGCAGAGCACGCCCGACAGCGCGGAGTTCGCGTGGTCGGTGCCGACGAGCTCCCGAACGAGCGCGAGCTGGTGATCTCCTGCGACGCCGCCACCTGCCACGAGCTGGCCCACCGATACCCAGACGCCACGCGAATCTTCGTCGCCCACTCGGCCGACTTCATGCTGCAGGCGCCACCGCAGCTCGGCGACCGCTGCCACGCCGTGGTCGCGCTCAACGATCGAGTCGCGCGCGCGATCGAAGCCCGCGCCTGGCATGCGCCGCTGATCAGGCTGCGCCAGCCGATCGACCTGTTCCGCTTTCGCGCGACCGGAGCCGCTCGCTCGCCGGCGAGAACCGTGCTCGTGATCAGCAACTACCTCAAGGACGCGCGCGCGGCAATGGTCGAGGCGGCGTGCCGTGCCAACGGGCTCGAACTGAGCTGGATCGGCTTGACGACGACGCCGTCCGCCGCTCCGGAGCTTGCGCTCGCGTCGGCGGACATCGTGATCGGGCTAGGTCGCAGCGTGCTCGAGGCGATGGCGGCCGGCCGGGCCGCGTACGTCTACGGCACGAGCGGAGGAGACGGATGGGTGACGCCCGAGCGGTATCCGGCGATGGAAGCCGACGGCTTCGCGGGCACGTCGGCCTCGGAGGTGGTGGTCGACGCCGACCGGTTGACCAAGGACCTGGGCGCATCGAACGAGCTGATGGGAGAGGTCAATCGCGACCTTGCGTCGGCGCACCACAGCTCGCGCAAGCACGCTACCGAGCTCGTCGAGCTCGCGCGCACGCTCGACCCGACGCCACCGGCTGAGCCGTCGCCCAACGATGAGCTGGCGCACCTGGTCCGGCTCGAGTTCCAGAACCTCAATCGCATCTGGTCGGCCTTGGCGGAGGCCTCGGTGTTGCGGGCTCAACTCGCCGCGGCGCAGGAATCCTCCCGCACCGCCGAGGAGGCAGCACGCACCGCGTACGAGCTCCTGGAGCAGCTGCGTCGCACGCGCCGCTATCGCCTGGCGTGTCGGATCGCAGCGCCTCTGGACCGCCTCCGTAGACGCTAGGCGACGGTTGGCTCGCGAAGCGCGCGATCGTCGCGCTCACGGTAATCCACGGATGACGAGATCTTCTGAGAGATCCCACGAGGTCGTCCCGGTGCGGCAGACTCCACGGCATGAACGATGCTAGGCACCCCCCCACCACCATCTCGAACATCGGGGTCGCGATGTTCACGGTCGCCGACCAAGACGCGGCCATCGCCTACTACACGCAGACGCTCGGCTGGGAGCTTTGCGCAGACGTCGGCTTCGGCGATGGCAGGGGTCGCTGGGTCGAGGTCGCGCCGCCTGGATCGAAGACGCGTCTCGCGCTCAACCCGCCGATGGGCGAATCGCAGCCGGGTGGCAGCGCGATCGGAGTCGAGACTCGGGATGTCAATGCCGAGCATGCCCGCCTCGCGGCGATCGACGGCGTCAGCACGACCGAGCCGATCGGCGGCGAGGGCCCGGTGCCGCGGATGTTCTCGATCGCGGATCCGGACGGCAACCACATCTGGGTCGTTCAGGCAGCCAGCGAACGCTGACGCGCTCGCCGCGACCCGAACGTGTCGGCGAACACGCCAGCCTCTCCGTGTCCTAACGCAGCTCACTCTCTGCCGACTACCTCTGGCGACCGGCGGATACTTGGGGCCATGGCCGACACAGACGATCCGACGCAGGCATCGAACCCTCGCTCGGGAGCGCAGGCCACAAGCCAGGATGAGGTGATCAACGTGGGCGCAAGCGCCTGGCGCTCGCAGGTTCTGCGGCAGGCGAGGCGGCTGCGCGAGGAGCTCAGCGAGGTGCCGGCGGCGATGCGCGACGCGACCTCAGAAGCCGTCGCTGTGGAGGCCGAGGATCGCATCGGACAGGCGGAGGCGCTTGCGCATGCGGAGCACAAGAACCCCTTCGTCACGTTCCGCGACTGGTGGACCGGGAACGCGGTCGAGACTGCCTGGGACGACCTGCAGACGGCCCGTGAGAAGCTGCTGCTGTTCGAGCCGAGCGACCAGGTGAGAGCCCAGCTGCCGACCCTGCAGCGGCGGCTAGCGCGCGCCTCGCCGGATCCGGCCCACGACCCGCGCCTCTCACGGCTGCGCGCGATCGCCGAGAGCAGCGGCGAGCTCTCCGCCGACCAGCGGGCACAGGTCGCTGCGGCCCACCAGCACGTGACCGCAACGGCCAACGACCACACGCCCGCACGGTTGTTTCGCAACGACTTGCTGCTGTGGACGGTCGGTCTCGCCGTGCTGTCGCTGGTGGTGGCGAGCATCGAGTCGCACGGCTTTCGCTACGTGCTGATCGGGGCGGTCGCGGGGATGCTGACGACCGCGGTGGCGTGGCGCAGCCTCACGCAGCTGAGCGGGCCCTATTCGGTCAGCACCGCCCAGGCAACGCTGAAGATCTCCGCGGGTGCCGCCTCGGCGCTGCTGGGGGTCGTGCTCGTCCGGTCGGGGGTGATCAGCGGTCTGAGCGTCTCCGGATCGGCTGCGTACGGGTACGCGATCGTGTTCGGATTCTCACAGCAGGCGTTCACGCAGGCGGTCGACGGAGCGGCCAAGCGGCTCGGCGGGAGTTAGCGAAGCGCAAACCGTCATCGACGGTCCGACCTCGTTGCCCCACGTCGTAGCAGCCACCGCATCATTCCCGCCCGGCGTGCATCGCTCACGACCGCAACAAGCCGTACGGCCCCTGGTCGGATCGACGAGCTGACAGACGCCGAGCCGGAACCCATGTCTCCGCTCGAGGATGAGGCTACGGGACACGTAACCCCACCCGACCGCGGTGATCGCCGACACAGCTCGCGGCACGCGATCCGCGGCAGGCCACGAACACGTTCCGATCCTCAGTAGTTGCCCCCAGTCGAGACCGCAGCTACGCCCGGATGCTGTGGCCGCGAGCAAATCGTAGCGTCGACTCCAGCTCCCGGCGAAACGAAAGAGGTGATCGGATGAGGTTCGTAATGCTCACCGCAACCGGCGTGATCGGGACCGTGATCGCGCTGCCGCTGCTGCTCGTCATCGCCATTGCCGCGGGGCCCGTGCTGCCGATGCTGCTGCTGGCTGCGGCAACGTTCGTGATCGTGTGGCTCGTCGTCAATGCACTGCTCGGAGCCGGATTGTCTGTCGCGTCGTTGCTAAGACGCCACACTCACTCACGGCAGCTTGCCGCCTGAACGGCGAGGCTGCTGCGTCCACACGAGCAGCACCTGACAGGGTGCGTGGTCCAGCACGAAGCGGGTGTGCGGCCCGATGCTCGCTGGCCCGAGGCGTGGCTCGCCGTCGCGCGCGAGCACGAGCAGGTCAGCGTTCGCGCACGCCTCCAGCAGCTCGCGCTCGCTGCGACCCCGGCGCGAGACGATCTCGGCCGGCTGCCCGAAGCGCTCGCGTGCGGCCGCGAGCAGCGTCTCGGCCTCCTCGGTGGCGATCGCCCGCGGCGGTGGGCCGGGAGGAGCTGCCCGGCGGCGGCCCAGCAGCCCGGCCGGGCCGCCGGCGAGCAGCTCCTCGACATCGCTGGGCGCGACGTGCAGCAGCGTCACATCCGCGTCCTCAGGCAGCACGGACCTGGCCTCGTCGATGCAAGCCTGCCACGTGTGCTCGCTTATCCAGATCAGCGCGCGCATCGTCACACGATCTCACAGCCATGGCTCGCGGTTGCATCTCAGGAGCGCGGGATCGGGTCACAGCACGCGTAGGGCCAGCCACAGCGCACAGGTCGAGGCGAGCAGCGCCGCCGGCACCGTGCGCGCGCCCAGCAGCGTGAACTCGCGGATGTCGGTCTGCTGTTCGTGCGCGTGGACGATGCGCCGCCACAGCAGCGTCGCCAGTGATCCCACGTAGGTCAGGTTGGGGCCGACGTTGACGCCCACGAGCATCGCCAGCACCGCCCCCGGGCCGCTGCTCACCGCGACCGGCAGGATGATCAGCGTCGCCGGCAGGTTGTTGACGAGATTGGCTGCGATCGCACTGACCGCGGCGACCGCCAGCAGGGCCGGGAGCGCGGTCCCGTGCGGCACGAGCGCGTCGATCGCCGTCGACAGCCCGTGCACGCTGGCGGCGTGGACGACGACGCCGAGCGCCAGCACGAACACGAGGAAGGTCGGCTGGACGGTGCGCACCAGCTCCTTTGGCGCCGGCCGTTCCCGCAGTGCCAGCGCTACTGCGCCGGCCGCCGCGATCCACGCCGGCGCGACCCCGATCACGGAGCTGAGCCCGAACCCGACCAGCGTCAAGGCGACGACCCCGACCGCGAACCGGGGCAGCTGCAGCTGCTCCTCGGTGCGCACGGCGGCACTGGCAGCATCGGTCGGCGGATCGTCGGTCGCGCCGCGCAGCTCGCTCGCGAACGCTCGGCGCAGGACCACCCACTCGATCGCCAGCGCCACCGCCCACGGCAGCGCCATCAGCTCCGCGAACCGCGCAAACGCCAGCCCGGCCGCTTGAAACGCAAGCAGGTTGGTGAGGTTCGAGACGGGCAGCAGCAGCGATCCCGTGTTGGCCAGGTGCGAGCACGCGTACACGTGCGGACGGGAATCGGTCAGCAGCCTCGCCGCGGTCGCAAACACGATCGGCGTCAACAGCACGATCGTCGCGTCGAGGCCCAACACGGCGGTGGTCCCGGCGGCCGTGACGAACACCAGCGCCAGCAACCGGCCGGGACGCCCCCGCGAGCGGAGCGCCATCCATGCCCCGAGCGCGTCGAACATGCCCGCGCGGCGGCAGCCGTCGGCCAGCAGCAAGAGCGCCGCGAGGAACCCCACGGTCGGGCCAAGTGCGTCGAGCGCCGCGCGTGCACCGCTGACGCTGAGCACGCCAAGGGCGAGCAGCAGCAGTCCCGCGGCGGCCGCCACCAGCCATTCCGCGGCCCAGCGCGGTTGCGCGACGGCGGCGGCCAGGCACGCGGCCAGCGCCGCCAACGCGACGGCTTCGCTCACGGGCTATCCGTGTGGCTGGATGCGAAGACCGTCGAGGGCGACTCGCACGAGGTGCTCGACCTGAGCTGGGTCGCTCGAGGGGGTCTTGGCGATCCCGATGACGATCTGGATCACCTGCGAGATCGTCACGTCGCTACGCACGACACCCGCCGTCTGTGCGCGCCGCAGCAGCGGCTCGCCAGCGGTGAACAGCGCGGTCCGGCATTCGCCGAACACCGGCGCATCCGCGTGGAGGTTGTTGAGCAGCTCGTGCGCCAGCACCCGCTTTGTCGCGATGTAGTCGATCAGGCGGTCGAACCAGTGGTTCAACGCCTCCCAAGGATCGGCCTCTGACAGCTCCTCGGCGGAGTGGCAGACCTCCTCGACCTCACCCACGTAGAGCGCTTCGACCAGCGCCTGGCGCGTCGGGAAGTGACGGTAGAGCGTGCCGATCCCGACCCCTGCGCGGTGCGCGATCTGCTCGAGCGAGGTCGACTCGCCGCCTTCGGCGAACGCTTCCCGCGCGGCGGCTAGGACCTTCTCGTAATTGCGTCGCGCATCGGCTCGCTTGGGGCGAGTCAGGAGCGTCTGTTGAGGTGCCTCGGTCGTGCTCACACGATCCTCCTTGACAAGCGGAGGGGGCCTCCGCTATTGTTCTGGAGGGTACCTCCGGTTATTTCGGAGTCGCCCTCCAGTTTACCAGGCAAGACCCTCTCGACAAGTTCGGAGCCCATATGAAGCTCGTACCCCCACTCGCCGTCACCCCCGACCGCCAGCGCTGGGCGACGCTGATCATCGTCTGCATGGCTCAGCTGATGATCGTCCTTGACACGACGATCGTGAACGTCGCCCTCCCCTCGATCCAGCACGATCTGCACTTCAGCCAGGGCAATCTGACATGGGTCATAAACGCCTTCCTGATCACCTTCGGCAGCCTGCTGCTGCTGGCTGGCCGTGTCGGCGATCTCGTCGGGCGCAGGCGCATCTTCCTCGCCGGCGTCCTGGTGTTCACGACGGCCTCCGCCCTTTGCGGCCTGGCGACCACGCCAGGCCTGCTGATCGCCTCGCGGTTCCTGCAGGGCGTCGGCGCGGCCGCACAGGCATCGGTGATCCTCGCGATCATCGTCACGGAGTTCCCCGCGGCCACCGAGCGCGCCCGGGCGATGGGCACCTACATGCTCGTGTCCGTCGCCGGCGGCTCACTCGGCCTGCTCGCCGGCGGGCTGCTGACGCAGGCGCTCAGCTGGCACTGGATCTTCTTCGTCAACCTCCCGATCGGACTGGCGACGCTCGCGCTCGGGCGCACGGTGATCCCACACGACGCGGGCGCGGGCCTGCAGCACGGCGTCGACTGGGGCGGCTCGCTGCTCGTGACGAGCTCGCTGATGAGCGCCATCTACGCGATCGTCGAGGCGACCGCACACGGATGGGTCTCGAGCCAGGTCCTCGGGTTCGGCGCGCTCGCAGTCGTGCTGATGGCCGCCCTGATCGCGCTCGAGCGGCGGATCGCAAATCCGATCATGCCGCTGCGCGTGCTCGCCGTGCGCGGAGTCGTCGAGGCCAACCTGGTGAGGGGCTTCCTCGTCACCGGGATGTACTCGACGTTCTTCCTCGGCGCGCTGTACCTGGAGCACGTTCGCCACTACAGCGCCATCCAGACGGGCGCCGCCTTCCTCCCGTGGACGATCACGGTGGCGATCCTCTCCCAGGGAATCGTCGCCGGCATGGTCAGTCGCTTCGGCCCCTTCCGCGTGCTGCTGGGAGGGATGCTCGTGACCGCCGTCGGCCTGCTGCTGTTCAGCACCGTCGGCCCGCACACGACCTTCTTCCCGACGATCTTCTTCGCTTCGTTCGCGATCGGAGCCGGGATCGGCAGCGCGTTCCTGCCACTGCTGACGATCGCGATGGCCGAGGTGCCAGCCGCCGATGCCGGCCTCGGCTCGGGCATCACCAACGTCTCGATGCAGGTCAGCGGCGCCCTTGGCCTGGCGGTGCTCGGGACGCTCGCCGCGAACCGCACGAAGACGCTGCTGGCTGGCCACGACGGGCCCACGAGCGCGCTGCTGGGTGGCTACCACCTGGCGTTCCTGACCGGCATGGGCGTGATCCTGACGGGCGTCGCGCTCGCGATCGTGCTGCTGCGACCGCAGCGCACGGGCGTCCAGCTCACGGTGGCGCAGCAGGACGCAGATGATCGACCCGAGAGTGCCGTCGGGATCGAGATCGAGCGGCAAGCAGCGTGAGCGCCCACCCCGATGCGCGCAGCGTGATCGTGTGCGCAGTGAGCGCCCACCCCGGTGTGCGTGGCGTGAGCGCGTCGGCCCATCCGTGACCGAATCATGCGAGCAGGGCCTGCAGCTCGCTCCTGACGACGGCGCGGTCATCGAACGCGATCCCGGTGCCATCGAGGTGAAGCGACAGGCGCGGGATCGCCCCGCGGCCGAGCACGAGCGCGACGTCGCCGCGCGCGGCGAGCGCCAGCAGGCGCCGGATCGCCGCTCGCCGGTCGGGCACGATCTCGATCGTCGCACCCGCCACCGAGCTGGCGCCCTCGATCAGCGGAGCCATCAGCGCGTCGCGTGATCGGCCATAGGAGCTGCCCTCGGTCAGGACGACCCGATCGGCGAGGCGGGCTGCCGCCTCGCCGATCGGGGCGCTCAGCGCGGGCATGCGCTGGCCGGCGACCGACACCAGCACGTGCAGCCGGGCGCCTCGGCGTTCGCGCACGATCGCACGGGCCGTGCCGATCACGACCGACACGGCATCCGGGGTGTGCGCGAGGTCGACGAGCACGTCGAACGGCTGTCCCTCGTCGATTCGCTCGAGGCGCCCCGGAACTGCTGGGGCGCGCTCGATCGCCGCGACGATCGCTTCGAGATCGAAGCCAAGCGAGCAGGCGGCCGCCACCGCGCCGGCGACGTTCTCGGCGTTGTGGGGTCCGGGCAGCCTCGTCCGCAGCGCGATCCGAGCGCCCGGAGCGTCGAGCTCGAGCCACCCCGAGGTGAGGCTCCAGCCGCAACGGCGCAGGCGAAAGTCGGCGGTCGCTGAGCGCCCATATCCGACGGCCATCCCTCCGCGTGCCCGGACTTCGGCGGCGAGCTGCGCGCCGCGCTCGTCGTCCACGTTGAGCACCGCGAGCGGAGTCGCGATCTCGCCACGGACGAACAGGCTCCGCTTGCATGCCGCGTAGGCGTCGATCGTCCCGTGCCGGTTGAGATGATCGGGGCGAATGTTCGTCAGCACGGCGGCGTCGGGGATCATCGCGGTGCAGCCCTCCAGCTGGTAGCTGGACACCTCGCAGACGATCAGCTCCGGATCGCTCGCGGCGACCGCCGACAGCGGCGGATGGAATTCCGCGTTGCCGGCAATCGTGGCGGTTCGCCCGGCGGCCCTGGCGATCGCGCAGAGCAGCGAGCAGACGGTCGATTTCCCGTTCGTTCCGGTGACCGCGACGACGGGCGCGCGGCCCACACGCCAGCCGAGCTCGAGCTCGTCCAGCACCTCCAAGCCGAGCGCGCGTGCGCCTCGCAGCAGCGGCACGTCGAACGCGATCCCCGGGCTCTTGACGATCGTGCACGAGCGCAGCGACCCGTCGAGCGCCGGCGGCGCCCCGAGCCAGGTCGTGATCCCCGCCGCTCGCAGCTCGCTCGCGCGCTGACGCATCGGCGCGGAGGTGCTCGCGTCCCAGCAATAGATCATCCCCGCAGGTAGGAACGCCCGCAGCGCGGAGGTCGCAGCGGTACCAGCACGTCCGAGACCCGCGACCAGGAACGGCGCGGACGGGAGCGGCGGGCGCGGCTCTGCGACCAGCGCGGAACCCTCGGGTGGCCATCGCGGCAAGGCTCGGATAGCGTAGGGATCCAGCGGTGCGCATTCTGCTCAGCTTCGAGAACTTTGGCGCCTTCGCCGGGACCGAGACCTACACGCTGACGGTTGCCAAGGCGCTGGAGCGTCTCGGGCACGAGGTGACGATCTACTCGCCGAACCGCGGCGAGATCGCCGAGCACGCCCGCAAGCAGGGGATCCGCGTGGTCGGACTCGACGCGCTCCCGGCCGAGCCCGAGCTGCTGGTTTGCTGCGACGCGGCGACCTGCCACGACCTGGCCGCGCGGTACGCGGGCGCCGTGCAGCTGTTCGTCGCGCACTCGACCGAGTTCATGCTCCAGGCCCCGCCGCAGCTGAGCGATCGCTGCAACGCCGTGATCGTGCTCAACGATCGTGTCGGGCGCGCGATCGAAGCGCGCGGCTGGCATGCACCCGTCGTCAGGCTGCGGCAGCCGATCGACCTGTTCCGCTTCCGACGCATCGAAGCATCCCGCTCGCCGGCGCGGATCGCCCTCGTGATGAGCAACTACCTGAAGGGCGTGCGGGCCGAGATGATCGAGCAAGCGTGCCGCGCCAGCGGCCTCGAGCTGCGCTGGCTCGGGATGACGACGACGCCGTCCGTCGAGCCAGAGTTCGCGCTGATCGAGGCCGACATGGTGATCGGGCTGGGCCGCTGCGTGCTCGAGGCGATGGCCGCCGGCCGCGCCGCGTACGTGTACGGAATCGCCGGCGGAGATGGCTGGGTGACGCCCGAGCGCTATCCGGCGATGGAGGCCGACGGGTTTGCCGGCATGGCGGACCGGGACGTGGTGATCGACGTGGCCCGCCTGACCGAGGATCTGGCCGCATGGGATGAGGGCATGGGCGAGGTGGGCCGCGACCTCGTATCGGCGCACCACAGCGCGCGGGAGCACGCGATCGAGCTCGTCGAGCTCACGCGCACGCTCGACGCAAGACCGCTCGCGGAGCCGGCGCTTGCCGATGAGCTGGCGCACCTGGTCCGGCTTGAGTTCCACAACCTGCATCGGGTGTGGTCCGGCCTCGCAGAGGCAGCGGCGTTGCGCGCCCAGCTGGCCGCCGCCCAGGACGACGCGAGCGCCGCGCATGATGCTGTGGACAGCGCCAACGAGCTGCTCGAAAGGCTGCGCAGCACGCGCCGGTACCGCCTGGCAGCTCAGATCGCGAGGCCGGTGGACCTGCTGCGTGCCAGCCGGGCGCGCCGCCGCAACGCTGCGTGACCTCGGGCTGCCTGGCCAGCGTCGGAACAGGACGCGTCCGATTGACCCCAGATGCGCGACGGCGTACGTGTCGGCGCGACCTGCGGAGACGCCGGACCTACGTGTCGGTGCGGCCTGCGGAGACGCCTGACCTGTCGCGCTGCGAGCTGACGAGCGCTACCGCGCCAGCGAGCCCATCGGGTCCCACGCCGGCAGCACGATCGGGTCGGCGTCGAGCGCCGCGTGCAGCTCCGGCGTGAGCTTGCTGCGCGGCACGGCGACCTCGAACAGGTACTCGTCGAACCACGAGTCGTTCATCGTGTAGAAGCCGTCCTGGCCCTTCTTCGAGCCCCAGCTGTTCTCCACCCGCCAGCGCCGCGGAGCGTCGTCGACGACGTCGACGCCGGTGAACAGCATCGCGTGCGTCATCGCCGACTCGTGCGAGATCAGCCGGTCGGCCTTGGTCAACTCGAAGCTCGCGTCGTACAGGGCGGGCAGGTCGAACAGCTTCGCATCCCAGAGGCCGTACTCGTTGCTCATCATGTGGCCCACGTCGCAGCCGAACCACACCGCCTGGCCGCTCTCCAGCAGGCCCATCGCGAGCTCCTTCATCAGCTCGACGTCGACGTTCAGGTACAGCACCGGCGGCGCCTCGACGACGTTGCCGAGGAACTCCACCGTGAACGTGCGTCCCATCGGGCTCGACGGCCGGGGGTCGTTGACGAGGCACACGTACTCGTCGAGCGGGAGCTCGACGTAGCTGGACGCGAACTCGGCCGGTGTCAGTACGCCGTCGCGGTGAAACTCGTTGTCCTTGTCGGTCCACTGCCACAGGAAGCGCTCGGGCGGGCTGCCGAGGTGGATGCTGAGCACGCGGTGCACGACCTTCAGCACCTCGGCCTTCGCGATGCGCGCGCCCTCGGTGTCGACCAGCGCCAGCTCGCGCAGCCGCAGCGCACCCTGCCGCAGCACCGCCCGCAGCACCTCGTTCATCCGGCGCGTGTTGCTCGAGCTCTGGGTCTCGGGCATGAACGCCTTCGGCACGAGACCGTGCTTGCGGATGATCGCCGCGAACATGTCCCACTGGCCGCCGTCGTCGGCGACCGTCTCGAGCAGGTGCGCGACCGTGCGCTCATCGCTGTCGCGGCCGGCGGTCGCGATGATCGCCTCGAGGAAGTAGTTGGCGCGCTCCAGCTTGTCCCAGAACATCGTGTAGTTCTGGGAGAACTCGAAGTCCTTGATGTTGAGCTTCTTGATCAGGCCCGAGCGCAGCAGGTTGAGCCCCGCAAACAGCCAGCAGCGGCCGCTCTGGGCCTGGTCGGTGACGCTCCAGTCGTCGAGCTTCTGGGAGGCGGTGTGGTCGGCGGCGTTGACGATCTCCCGGTCGATCGCAACGTCATCAACCGATACGCGGGTGACCGCGTTCTGCGCCATCCGGTAGGCCGGGTTGGCCATGAACTCGGCGCGCAGCTGCTCGACCGTGTCCGGACCGAGCATCCCTGGAGTGGCGGTAGAGATAGTCATGTGGCCCACGATAGCTGGTCGTGGGGACGAAGATGCGTGGGATCGCGGGCGTCGACCGCGACAACTCGACTACGCGGGCGCGACCGGCTGAGCGTCGAGCGCCAGCTCCTGTGCCGCGGCCATGTCAGCGCTGGCTACCGCCTGCTCGCGTGTTGGCCGGCCGAGCAGGTAGAACAGCACGCCAAGCGCGACGATCGCGAACAGCGGGAGGATCTGCGTCAGCTCGAACTGCAGGCGCTGACCGGCGAACCCAGCCGGCAGGCTGGCGGCGGGATCGGCCGAGCCGAGCCCCGGCCATAGCAGCATGACCGTCGTGAACGCGGCCCACGCGGTCGTGATCCCGCCCACGATCCAGGCGCCGGCGAGGCCACCGGGGACGCGGTACGGACGACCGACGTCACGGCGGCTGTAGCGCAGCCGGATCAGCGCCGGGAAGATCGCGCAGTACGAGACCGCCGTCGTCGAGATGGTGATCCCCAGCACCGCACTGAAGTACTTGGCGCCGTTGCCGCTGGACAGCACGTAGGCGAGGACCATCACGATCGTGGCGATCACGCCGGAGCCGAGGTTCACCACGATCGGCGTGCCGAACCGGTTCGAGAAGACGCCGATCAACCGTGGCGCGGCGCCGTCGTAGCCGGCTACCGCCAGGCTCCGATCGGAGCCGATGATCCAACTCGAGCCGCTCGACAGCAGCGCCCAGATGAACCCGACCGCAGCGATGTCGCCAAGCGCCTTGCCGGCACCGGTCAGCGTCACCGCGCCGCCGGCGCCGACGTGTCCGCCGTAGACGGTGAACACGGTCTTGATTGCATCGATGAAGCCGCCGAGGCTCGAGACCTGGCTGGCCGGAAGCACGATCAGGATGGCGAGCACCGGTATCCCGTACATCAGGATCGTCCCGATCGCGCCCCGGGCGATCGCGAACGGCACGTCGCGGCGAGCGTTCTTCATCTCGCCGGCGGCGGTGCTCGGTAGCTCGAACCCCTGGAAGCTGAAGAACAGGACGGGAGCGGCGAGGATGAAGATCGACCAGGACGGCTTGAACGCGCTCGCGCCGAAGCCGTGGACGCCGTGATCCAACGCATACACGATGACCGTCAGCGTGAAGGCCGCCAAGAGCACGACGCGCGTCCAGGCGCCGACGATCGAAATCCAGCGTCCCACCCGGAACGACAGCACGGCCGAGAGGATCGCGACCCAGATGAACAGCAGCGAGAAGATGTACTCGCCAGCGCCGTGGAGACCGATGAAGAACGCCGAGAACGTCGAGACCGCGGTGATGCTCAGCGTGCCGCCCAGCCAGATCGGGTTCGTGATCCAGTAGAAGACCGAGGTCACGGCAGCGGTCAGCCGTCCGAACGCGAGCTTGGTCCATACGTACGGGCCACCTTCTTGAGGGAACGCCGAGCCGAGCTCGGCCGTCAGCATCGCGTACGGGACGAAGAAGGCGACGCCGAGCAGCGCGATCCAGGTGATCGCCTGGGCTCCGTCGCTCGAAACCGCGCCCAACGTGTCGAGGCCGACGAGCGCACAGAGCATCAGCACGAGCGTGTCGCCGCGCCCCACCACACGTCGGAGCTTCGTGCCCTCGACGACGCTCGCCACGGTGGCGGATGGTTCGGTCTCAGCGGTTTGTGGCATGTCGATTGGTCCTCCCTCGATGACGACCTGTCAGATGTCTCGTCGCAGAAGATCCGCGTAGGTTTCGCGGCGGACGACCAGGCGCGCGTCGCCGTCACGACAGAACACGACCGGCGGTCGCAAGGCGCCGTTGTAGTTGTTGGCGAGCGTGAAGCAGTAAGCGCCGGTGACGGCGACGACGACGACGTCCCCCGGGCGCGGATCGGGTAGCCGCAGTCCTGAGATCAGTCGATCCCCGGATTCGCAGTGGCGCCCGACTAGCTCCACGGGCTCACCGGGCCCGAGCCGGTCGACGATCGCGCCCTCGAACCGCTGGCCGTACAGCGCCACCTCCATGTTGTCGGCCATGCCGCCATCGATCGCGACGAACGTCGGCGTCCCGCGCTTTACGGTGACGACTCGGTACAGGCTCACGCCGGCGCCGGCGACGAGGCTGCGGCCCGGCTCGATCATGATCCTGGCCTGCGCGGGCAGGCAGCGCGCGGCGGCGTCGGTCAGCGCCTCGATCCACTCCTCGGGACTGGGCGGATGCTCGCTGTACGTGTAGCGGACACCGAGGCCACCGCCGAGGTCGTAGACGTCGAGCTCGCCGAGCGCCGCCAGCGTCTCGACGGCCTCGACGAACGGCTGCGTGTCGAGGATCTGCGAGCCGATGTGCACGTGGACGCCGTCGAGGATCAGCTTGTCGCTGCCGCGCAGGCGCTCGATTGCGCTGCGCGCCTGCGCCGGTGGCAGGCCAAACTTCGACCCCACCTGGCCGGTCGAGATCGCTGCGTGCGTGTCCGGCTGCACGCCCGGGAGCACTCGAACGAGCACGTGCTGGCAGCCCGTGACGAGCGTCTCCAGACGGTCGATGTCGTCGTGATTGTCGACCACGACCGTGCCGACGCCGGCATCGATCGCCATCCGTAGCTCGGCCGCTGTCTTGGCGTTGCCATGCAGGACGATCTCAGCCGGCGGCACGCCCGCCGCAAGCGCTATCGCGAGCTCTCCACCGCCGGCGACATCGACGCCGATCCCTTCCTCGGCCATCAGCGCGAGCACCGCGGCGCACGGAAATGCCTTGGACGCGAACACGACCTTCGAGTTGGGTCGCCGCTCGCGCAGCGCGGAATCGAAGCGCCGTGCCTGACCCCGCAGCGAGTGCTCGTCGACGACGTACAGCGGCGTCCCGAATTCCTCGGAGAGCTCTCGCAGCGGACAGCCCGCGACGACCAGCCGACCGGCGGCGTCGAGCTCCGCGTCGGGCGGCAGCAGATCGATCAGCAGCTCCTCGTCGGCAACGGTCCTGCTGCTCATGGCGAGGATCGTCCCAGTTGGCAGCCTCGATTTCTTGTTGTAGCACGACTATCTTTTAGTGAAGTTGTTGGCGGATACGACAATCAGTCTCGGTGCTCTGGTGGACACGGTCGGACCCACGGTCGCGGAGCTGGTGTATGCGCCCGACGGCGTTGACGTGTCCGTCAGCTCGACGGTGATCGAGGATCCAAACGACACGCTGCCGGTGACTCCCGGCGGCGTGGCGATGCTGATCGGCGTGGCAGCCGACGAGCCCGCCGCGGTCCACGCAGTGCGCCGCGCGGCGGCGCGGGGGTTGCGCGCCGTCGTCATCAAGCGGCACGGCCACAACCTCGAGCCGTTGCTGGCGGCCGCGCAGGCGAGCGGCGTCGCGGTGATCGTGGCGACGGACGAGATCCCATGGCGCCACCTCGACGCGCTGCTCTCGACTGCGCTCAGCTCAGGCGAGCGCGACGAGGACGACCTCGGGGCGGCCGAGCGCGACCAGCTGTTCTCGATCGCCAACGCGACCGCGGCTGTCGTCGGCGGCTCGGTGGCGATCGAGGATCTGGCCCAGCACGTGGTCGCTTACTCGAGCGTTCCCGGTCAGCGCATCGACGAGCTGCGACGTCAGGGAATCCTCGACCGCCGGGTACCTCGCGGCCCGCGGGACGTGGAGCTCTACCGGCTCGTGACGTCGGCCGCTGGGGTAGTGCGGTTCCCGCAGCTCGGCGATGACCTGCCGCGGGCGGCGATCGCGATCCGCGCCGGGAGCTTGCCGCTTGGCACACTGTGGGCGATCGAGGGGGAAGGCGGTTTCGGCGCACCGGCTGAGCGCGCGATCGTCGATGGCGCCACGCTCGCCGCCCTCCACATGCTGCGGGCGCGCAGCGCGCCCGACCTCGACCTCCTGCGCCGCGGGGAGCTGCTTCGCACGCTGCTCGAGGGGACCGCCTCGCCCGAGCTTGCCTGGCCGAGGCTCGGCTTCCGGCCCGGCGATCGCATCGCCCTGATCGGGGTGGCGCCGAGCTGGTCACCGGACGCGCCCGACGCGCTCCTGATCACTCATGTGGCCCGCGAGGTCACGCGGATCTGCGGCGTGCTCCGTCCCGACGCGGCGGTCGCCACCTCGGCGCGCGCCGTCTACGTCCTCGTCGCCGGCGACCAGGCGGGTCAAGCGGCAGCACGGCTCGCGCACAGGATCGTGCCGGAGGCAACCCACGCACTGCGGGGCCGCGTCTACGCGGCGCTGAGCAGCGAGCAAGCGGGACCGCGAGCGTTGCCGCGCCTCCGCGACGAGATCGACCAGATCCTGCGGGTCAACGCCGGCGGGCTGTCCGGGTCCGACCTCGCCACGATGGCCGACGTCCAAAGCCAGGTGATGCTCTTGCACTTGCGCGACGAGCTCGAGCGCCACCCAGAGCTCCAGCATCCCGCCCTACGCCAGCTGACCGAGCATGATCGACAGCGGGGCAGTGAGCTGGCTTTCAGCCTGCTGGCGTGGCTCGAGGCCGGCCAGAGCGTGCAGTACGCGGCCGGGCGCCTGCACGTGCATCCGAACACGCTCCGCTACCGGCTCCGCCGTCTACGCGAGATCGCGGCGATCGACCTCGACGACCCCGACCAGCGGCTGGCCACGTGGCTCGAGCTGCGGTTGATCGCGGTTGGCAAGCCTCCGCTTACAGCCCGAGCTGCTGGCGGATCAGGCGCGTGACCTCGGCCCCGTCAGCCCGCCCCTTGGTCTCCCGCATCACGTAACCGACGAGCGGGCCGATCGCCTTCATGTTCCCGGCCCGCAGCTTCTCGGCAGCGTCGGCGTCGGCTGCGATCGCCGCCGCCACGATCTCCGTCAGCGCCGCGTCCTCGCCGCTCAAAGCGGCCAGCCCTTCCCGCTCGACGATCGCCTCCGGGTCGCCCCCCTCGGCCACCAGCGCGCTCAGCACCCGGCGGCCGGCGTCGCGGCTGATCCGCCGCGCCGACACGAGCCCCACCAGCCGCGACGCCGGCC